>SABF01000006.1 GCA_009929095.1 Erysipelotrichia bacterium | reverse complement strand
CCCGGACCGTCTGCACAGCCGAATGTTTCCAATGAATGAATCAGTCCGATGTTCTCAGATCCGCTCATGGCAGGTCCTTGAAATGACATCAAGCTGCTGCTGACGGGTCAGATCGATGAACTTCACTGCATAGCCGGATACCCGGATTGTGAAATTGGCATATTCTTCCTTTTCCGGGTGTTCCATAGCGTCCCTGAGTTTTTCAAGACCAAATACATTCACATTCAGATGATGAGCACCCTGACCGAAGTATCCGTTCAGCACCTGAACCAAATGACTGCTCTGTTCCTCTTCCCCATGTCCCAGTGCACCGGGATTGATGGTCTGCGTATTGGAAATGCCATCCAGAGCCCATGCATAAGGAAGTTTGGCAGTGCTGTTCAGCGAAGCCAAGAGACCATTCTGTTCTGCACCATAGCTGGGACTTCCGCCCGGGGCAAATGGTGTCCATGCCTTTCTGCCATCCGGTGTCATGCCGGTATATGTTCCGTAAACAACATTAGATGTAATGGTCAGAATGGAAGTGGTCGCTTCACTGTTTCGATAGGTCGGATGTCGCTTGATCTTCTCGATGAAGGTACGCAGAAGCCAGAGAGCAATCTCATCTGCCCGATCATCATCATTGCCATATTTTGGAAAGTCTCCCTGCACGTCATAATCCGCAGCCAGTCCGGATTCGTCACGGATACAGGTTACCTTTGCATATTTGATTGCACTGAGAGAATCCACCACATGACTGAACCCGGCAATCCCGGTTGCGAAAGTGCGTCTTACATCGGTATCAATGAGCGCCATCTCAGCGGCTTCATAGTAATAGCGATCATGCATATACTGAATCATGTTCAGTGTGTTGACATACAGGCGAGCAAGCCATTCCAGCATGACATCAAACTTCTTCATGACATCATCATATTCAAGGACATCAGTGGAAACCGGTGCATAGGCAGGTCCTACCTGCTCATGCATCTTCTCATCGACACCGCCATTAATGGCATACAGAAGACACTTGGCAAGATTGGCGCGGGCTCCGAAGAACTGCATTTCCTTGCCGGTCTGAGTAGCAGATACACAGCAGCAGATGGAATAGTCATCACCCCATACCGGTTTCATGACATCATCATTTTCGTATTGAATAGAACTGGTGCGGATGGATATCTCCGCCGCATACTTTCTGAATCCTTCCGGCAGAAGCTTCGAATACAGAACCGTCAGATTCGGCTCCGGACTCGGACCCATGTTTTCCAGTGTATGGAGGAAGCGGAAACAGGTTCTGGTAACCATGGAGCGGCCGTCAACACCCGAACCGCCAACTTCCAGTGTTGCCCATACCGGATCACCGCTGAACAGCTGATTATAGCTAGGAATACGGGCAAATTTGATCATGCGGAACTTCAGACACAGATGATCAATGATCTCCTGTGCTTCGGATTCCGTTATCAGCTTACTGTCCAGATCTCTCTGGATATAGATGTCGAGGAATGTGGAAATGCGGCCGACACTCATGGCAGCGCCATTCTGTGTCTTAACTGCCGCAAGATACCCGAAGTACAGCCACTGTGCTGCTTCTCCTGCAGTGCCTGCAGGCTGAGAGATATCACAGCCATACACAGCAGCCATCTTCATCATATCCTTCAGTGCCTGTATCTGCAGAGCGATTTCTTCACGCTGACGAATCACTTCATCTGTCATGGATCCATCTTCGCTGTTGACGTAGTCTCTCTGCTTCTCAGCAATCAGGTGATCAATCCCATACAGGGCAATTCTTCTGTAGTCACCGACAATTCTGCCCCTTCCGTAAGTATCCGGAAGACCGGTGATAATGTGACTGTGTCTTGCCTTCTTCATTTCCGGTGTATAGACATCAAACACAGCCTGATTATGAGTTCTTACATATTCTGTAAAGATATGATGCAGATCTGCCGATGGATGATAGCCATAGGTCTCACATGCCTGCTCAGCCATCTTGATTCCGCCGTACGGCATGAATGCCCGCTTCAGCGGCTTATCCGTCTGAAGCCCGACAATCTTTTCCAGAGACTTCAGTTCCTCTTTGATATAGCCAGGCCCATAGGCAGTCAGGCTGCTGACAACTTCAGTTTCCATATCGAGCACGCCGCCTTTGGCACGCTCTTCCTTCTGAAGCTTCTGTACTTCAAGCCAGAGTCTGTCGGTTGCCTCTGTTGGGCCTTCCAGGAATGAAGCGTCTCCGTCGTACTGTCTGTAATTGTGCTGAATGAAGTCTCTGACATTGATTTCTTCCTTCCAGAGACGTCCGGTAAATCCATCCCACTGCTGACATGCATTCATGGTTTTCATCCTCCCGATTTCTGATATATACACTGGAGATGAAATATATAAAAAGCCAACCTCTCCAGGCAGAGTATGCCCAGACGGTCGGCTCAAGATCTCTATCATCATACTTCATGTGGTCAATTCCACTTCCGTCAGTCGTATGATACTGAAATTATAAAGTGGAACAGAATAAAAGCAAGTGATTTCATCGACTGATTCTGCGCCTGTCAAATGTAAGCGATTACACTTCTCTCAATTACTTCTTCATCCAGGATTCATCGGCTGGATTGTCGCGAAACTGCAGCAGTTTCTGCTGATCTTCCGGTTTGATATATCCCTCTTTGACCGCTACTTCTGCCAGTTCATCCAGACTGCTCAGCGTATACCAGGTCAGATTGGCTTCCTTCATGCGATCAATGCCCTTCTTCATGCCATAGGTGAAGATGGCTACCATGCCAAGAACTTCTGCGCCAGCCTCTCTCAGGATATCAACAACTTCCAGAGAACTGCCGGCAGTGGAAATCAGATCTTCAATGACCACGACCTTCGTACCTGGTTCACATTTTCCTTCAATCTGATTTTTACGGCCATGATCTTTGGCACCGGATCTTACATAGCCCATTGGCAGGTCAAGGCGTTCTGCCGCAAGTGCCGCATGGGCAATTCCGGCTGTGGCTGTTCCCATCAGCGCTTCACATTCCGGAAAGTGTTTCTTCACCGCTGCCGCAATGGCATCTTCCACATCTGTTCTGACTTTTACATCTGAGAGTGTCAGACGGTTGTCACAATAAATAGGAGAATGGATTCCGCTTGCCCAGGTGAATGGATCATCCGGCTTCAGAAATACTGCCTGAATGGAGAGAAGATCTTCTGCAATCAGTTTTCCTGTGTCTGTCATCGTTCAGTCCTCCGCAAATTCTTTCATGCATCGCTCATATGCTGCAGCGGGATCCGTCGCTTTGGTAATGGGGCGTCCGACAACGATGAGGCTGCTGCCGATTTCTTTTGCCTTCAGCGGTGTAGTGATACGCTTCTGATCTGAAGCCGCATCATCCGCAAATCGGATACCAGGAGTTACTGTGATGAAGCCTTCTCCGCAGGCATCTCTGACAAGTCCTGCTTCCAGCGGAGAGCATACAACACCTGCAAGTCCGGCCGTTCTGGCATTCTTTGCCAGCCGGGCAATGGACTCATTGATGCCCATGCAGATGCCCAGTTCCTTCTGCATGTTTTCTTCTGAAGTGGAAGTCAGCTGTGTCACCGCAATCAGCTGTGTCTCAGGATTCACTTCGCTGACTGCCTTCTGGGCAGCCTGCATCATTTCAATTCCGCCAAGTGCGTGAACATTGGTCAGGTCAACGCCAAGTGAAACAACATTCTTCATCGCTCTGTAAACGGTATTCGGAATATCGTGCAGTTTCAGATCCAGAAATATCCGATGCCCTCTGGCCTTAATTTCACGTACCATTTCCGGCCCTTCCGCATAGAAGAGCTCCATGCCGATTTTGACAAATGGCTTTCGGCCGGTGAACTGATCAAGAAACTCAAGGGTGGTCTTTTTGTCTGAAAAGTCGCAGGCGATAATTACATCACGTTTCATCTGTTATGGCTCCTTCCGATCACATCACTGATCTTGTCTATACCAAGCTGATCCATCAACGGGATCAGATTCTGAATCACTTTCATGCATGCATAGGGATCTGTGCAGTTCTGGGCACCGATCTCAATTGCCGAGGCACCGGCTGACATCATCTCAATGACATCCTCAGCACTTCTGATTCCGCCAATTCCGACGATCGGAAGATGCACTGCTTCATATACCTGATACACCATGCGGAGTGCAACCGGCTTAACTGCCGGACCGCTGAAGCCGCCCATGACATTGGCAATGATCGGCTTGCCGGTTTTCAGATCAAATCTTGAACCAAGCAGGGTATTGATCAGACTGATTCCGTCGGCGCCTGCTTCTTCTGCCGCCTTTGCCATTGCCGTGATATCTGTGACGTTGGGTGTCAGCTTGGCATAGACAGGTTTGTGTGTAACTTTCTTAACTGCTGCGATCACCTGCTTCAGGCATCCCGGATCTGTTCCAAAGCTCATTCCGCCATGCGATACATTCGGGCATGATACGTTGATTTCCAAGAGAGCTATCTGCTCCTGCCGGTCAAACTTCTGTGCCACTTCGGCATATTCTTCAACCGAGAAGCCGCCCACATTGGCAATTGCCTGCTTATGGAATACTTTCTTCAGCTTTGGCAGTTCCTCACTGATCACATGATCAATTCCCGGATTCTGCAGTCCGACAGAGTTGATCATTCCTTCATCACATTCTGCAATGCGCGGTGTCGGGTTGCCGAATCGGGCCTTGCCTGTAGTTCCTTTCAGTGCCATGGATCCAAGCATATCCAGGTCATAGAACTGAGCGAATTCATAGCCAAACCCGAATGTTCCGCTTGCTGGCATGACTGGATTATCCAGCTGCCAGCTGCCAAGTGATGTCTTCAGTCGTTCATCCATGGAAGTTCCTCGCTTTGCAGTATTGGTCCATCAGTGCAGATTCGCTTATAGCCGGTTACTGTTTTGAAGCTGCAGCCCATGCAGGCGCCGAATCCGCAGCCCATCCGTTCTTCCAGTGAGATCCATCCGTGACTTTCAGAAGTCCTGTATACCGCCTTGAGCATCGGCAGCGGTCCGCATGCCATGTAGGGAATCCCGGTCAGATCTTCCTGCTTCATGATGTCTGTTGCAAATCCTCTGGCTCCTGCGCTTCCGTCTGCGGTACACAGATGAACCTTGGCGCCCAGTTTCCTAAACTCTTCCAGCAGGAAGAGTTCCGCCTTGGTATTGAAGCCAAGGATGGCATCGACCTGTTTCTTTTTTGCCAGCAGTTCTCTGGTCAGTCCATACAGCGGGGGAATGCCGGCACCGCCGCCGATGACCAGAAGATGATCATCAGCTATTTCAGTATCATAGCCATTGCCAAGGCCAGTCAGCACATTCAGCATTTCACCTGCATGCATGACTGACATCTCTCTGGTTCCGACACCGACTGTCTTGTAGATTAGGGTAATGGAATGATCGGTCCAGTCACAGATGCTGATCGGCCTTCTGAGGTATCTGCCCGGCAGCTGAATGTTTACAAACTGACCGGGATGCTCAAGCCAGGAAGTATCTGTCTTCAGCACCATCCTGAATGTATTCAGTGCAATCGGTTCATTCAGTTCAATGAGACACATTTCTTCTTTCTTCATCGCATCCTCACTGATCTATCGGGCTCACCTGCATGGTGATTTCCTCAAGAATATTCAGAAGCACATTGACAGTATCCAGTGAAGTAAAGACAGTGACATTGTTTTCAACTGCGGTGCGTCTGATCATGTAGCCATCTCTGGTAGTGCCGGAATCGCTTGGGCTCAGCGTATTGATAATGTAGGTGATATGACCCTTGCGAATAGAATCCAGAATCTCGTCAGAGCCCTCACTGATCTTCCGCTTGGCTCTGGTCCTGATCCCTGCCGCCTTCAGCGCTTCTGCTGTTCCCTGAGTTGCCTCAATGTTGAAGCCGAGATCATAGAATCGCTTGACCAGCGGAATTGCCCGATCCTTATCGCGATCTGCAATTGTCACAAAGATGGTCCCATAGTTCACCACTCTCAGATTGCTTGCCTGCAGCGATTTATACAGTGCTCTGTTCAGCGTATCGTCATAGCCGATTGCCTCACCGGTCGACTTCATCTCCGGTGACAGATAGGCATCGAGACCGTGAATCTTGGAGAAGGAGAATGCCGGTGTTTTTACATACCAGCGTTTCTTCTGCGGCAGAACTTCTGTACCGTATCCCTGCTGCTTCAGTGTTTCACCGAGCATAACCCGAGTCGCAATGTCTGCCATCGGCACACCGCTGCTCTTAGAGATGAACGGTACACTGCGGCTTGATCTCGGATTGACTTCAATAATAAATACTTCATCATTGGCATCTACGATGAACTGTATGTTGAACAGACCGCGGATTCCGATTGCCAGGCCAAGTTTCACCGTATAATCCTTGATCAGCTCTCTGACATGTTCGCTCAGACTGTATGGCGGATAGACGCTCATGGAGTCGCCGCTATGCACACCGGTCGCTTCAACCAGCTGCATAATTCCCGGAATCAGCACATCTGTGCCATCGCATACGGCATCCACTTCCACTTCAATTCCGCTGACATATTTATCTACCAGCACCGGCTGGTCCTTATCAATCTTGACAGCACCCAGCAGATACTCTTTTAATTCTTCATCGTTGTTCACAATCTGCATGGCTCTTCCGCCCAGCACATAGGAAGGCCTTACCAGCACCGGATAGCCGATGCGGCTGGCAGCAGTGACTCCGTCTTCAATGTTGGTGACTGCCTGTCCTTCCGGTTCCGGAATGCCGATGGTATGGCAAACCTGTTCAAAGGAATCACGGTTTTCCGCCTTATCAATTGCGGCCTGATCAGTACCGCAGATGGGAACGCCCATCTCGGTCAGCTTAGCGGCCAGGTTGATGGCGGTCTGTCCGCCAAGTGATACTATGACTCCGTCCGGTTTCTCCAGATTCAGAATGTTCATGACATCTTCAAGATCCAGCGGTTCAAAGTACAGTTTGTCACTCAGGGTATAGTCTGTGGAAACTGTCTCCGGGTTATTGTTGATGACAATGGCTTCGTAGCCTGCTTCCTTCAGTGTCCAGACTGCATGCACCGTACTGTAGTCAAACTCCACGCCCTGGCCGATGCGGATCGGACCGGAACCGAGCACAACGATCTTTTTCTTCTTTGATACAATCGATTCATTTTCTTTTGCATAGGAAGAGTAGAAGTAAGGTATATAGGCACTGAACTCGCTGGCGCATGTATCAATCATTTTATAGACCGGCTCAATGCCAAGTTCCTGACGCCAGCGAATCATTTCCGGCTCGCTCTTTCCATAGATCGTCCCCAGGAAGTGGTCGCCGAAACCGAACTTCTTTGCCTTGATCAGATTTTTCTCAGACGGATCATTTCTGACCCGTTCTTCCACCGCAACAATATGATGAATCTTATCCAGGAAGAACACGTCTATCTTTGTAGCGTTGTAAATTCGAATCATATCCGTCTTGCGGCGGAACAGTTCGGCAATCGCAAAGATACGTTCATCTGTCGGAGTCTTAATGAATTCCAGCATTTCTTCTGTCGGCATGTCATCAAACTTCTCCATGTACAGATGATCGACACCGATCTCGAGAGATCTCACTGCCTTCAGCAGAGATTCTTCCATGGTTCTGCCGATTGCCATGACTTCCCCGGTTGCCTTCATCTGCGTACTCAGAGAGTGATCGGCTTTCGGGAATTTATCGAACGGGAATCTGGCAATCTTGGTTACGACATAATCCAGGGCAGGCTCAAATGCCGCACACGTATTGGCGATTCTGATTTCATCCAGACGCATGCCGATGGCAATCTTGGCACTGACTCGGGCGATCGGATAGCCGCTGGCCTTTGATGCCAGGGCAGATGATCTGGATACACGCGGATTGACTTCAATTACATAGTAGTCAAAGGAGAATGGATCCAGAGCAAACTGAACGTTGCAGCCACCTTCGATGCCAAGTGCACGGATAATATTCAATGATGCATTTCTCAGCAGCTGATACTCCTTGTTGGACAGTGTCTGAGAAGGAGTCACCACCATGGAGTCGCCTGTATGTACGCCAACCGGATCAATATTCTCCATGTTGCATATCACAATGGCAGTATCGTTGGAGTCACGCATGACTTCATATTCGATTTCCTTATAGCCCTTGATGGAACGCTCTACCAGCACTTCAGTAACCGGTGAAAGCTTCAGTGCATTCTTGCCGACTTCTCTGACTTCCTCTTCATTGTCTGCAAAACCGCCGCCGGTACCGCCAAGCGTATAAGCCGGACGCAGAATAACCGGATATCCGATCTTATTTGCACAGTCAGCAACCTCTTCAATCGTATGGGCAATCATTGAAGGAAGTGTTGGCTCGCTGATGCATTCGCACAGTTCTTTAAAGAGCAGTCTGTCCTCTGCTTTTTCAATCGAGGCAAACGGCGTTCCGAGAATTTCACACTGGCATTCATCCAGAACACCTTTTGTACTCAGCTGCATTGCCAGATTCAAGCCGGTCTGGCCGCCCAAGGTAGGAAGAATCGCATCCGGACGTTCCTTTCGAATGATACGAGACACATACTCCAGCGTCAGCGGTTCCATATACACCTTGTCGGCAATATGCGTATCCGTCATGATGGTTGCCGGATTGGAGTTGATCAGAATGACTTCATAGCCTTCTTCTCTCAGTGAGAGACATGCCTGTGTGCCGGCGTAGTCAAATTCAGCGGCCTGACCGATAACAATCGGGCCGGAGCCGATAACGAGGATTCGATGAATGTCTGTTCTCTTTGGCATCAGTGCGTTCCTCCTTTTCTCTTCGCCATGCTGGCGGTGAACTGTTCAAACAGGCAGCGGCTGTCTTCCGGACCAGGAGCACTTTCCGGGTGATACTGCACACTGAAGATATCCTGATCTTCAATGCGCAGTCCTTCCACTGTCTGATCCAGCAGATTGATATGAGTGATATGAATCGGGCCGCTGTTTTCTTCAGGCATCCTGACAGCATAGCTGTGATTCTGTGAAGTGATCTCTATCCTGCCGATATCAAGATTCATGACCGGGTGATTGGCACCGCGGTGTCCGAACTTCATCTTGTACGTTTCAAGGCCGTTGGCCAGCGCAATCATCTGATGGCCAAGGCAGATGCCGAAGATCGGCAGAGTGCCCTGAATTTCCTTAATCAGAGCAATCACCTCCGTCACATCCTGAGGATCACCCGGACCGTTGGAGAAGAATACGCCATCCGGATTCAGCGAGCGGATCTTATCTGCTGAAGTGTTATAGGGAACGATTGTGACATTGCATCCGCGGGCATTGAGCTGTCTTACAATATTCAGCTTCATGCCGCAGTCTACTGCCACTACCGAATACTTCGGATTGGCACAGCGGGAATACCAGATCTTTTTGCAGGAAACTCTGGATACCTGATCATGCGGCATTGGTGTTTCAGCAATCTTCTTCAATGCATCCTCTCTGGATACATTCAGGTCGCAGAGAATTGCCGGCATGGAACCATGATCACGGATGATCCTTGTCAGCATTCTGGTATCAATATGAGAAATCCCGGCAGTTCCGTTTTCTTCCAGGTACTCATTCAGTGTCTTGGTATAGCGGAAATTGGAAGGCTTGTCATTGTACTCGCGTACAATGAGTGCCTTCGGACCAACCAGTCTTGATTCAAAGTCCTCATCGATGATGCCATAGTTGCCAATCAGCGGATATGTCATGTTGATCATCTGATCGGTATAGGAAGGATCAGAGAGGATTTCCTGATAGCCCACCATGGATGTGTTGAATACCAGTTCCGCTACTGTCTCATTCATAGAGCCAAAGGCAGTTCCAATCATTTCCGTTCCGTCCTGAAGCACGAGTTTTCGTTTCATTTTCCCATTCTCCTGTAAGCGATCTTTCCGTTATGAATCGTCATCACACATCTGCCGTATACGCTTCTGCCGGCAAATGGCGTACTTCTGCCCATTGATGCGAACTCTTCCGGATCAATGCGGTACTGTTCCTTCAGATCCCAGATACTGAGATCGCTGCGGCAGTATCCTCTTTCCTTCAGTTTGAAGGTCTTTTCTGCATTGGTGCTCATCAGTTCAATGCACTGCTTCATCGTGATGATTTCCGGCCTGACCAGTTCCGTATAGATCAGCGGAAAGGAAGTTTCCAGTCCGACAATTCCGTTCAATGCATGCGCCAGATCCGTTTCTTTTTCTGCTCTTGTATGCGGAGCATGATCAGTTGCGATCATTGTGATTGTTCCATCACGGATGGCTTCTATCAATGCAAGCTGATCCTCTCTGGATCTCAGCGGCGGATTCATGCGCCAGCATCCTCTGTCACTGTCAATATCATCCTCACAGAGCAGCAGATGATGCGGGGTTGCTTCCGCGGTAACTGGCAGTCCTTCCCGAACTGCCTGGCGGATCGCCGCAATGCTTTCTCCTGCGGAAACATGGCAGATATGAAGCTGACAGCCCGTTTTTCTGACCAGTTCGATATTTCTTCTTACTTCGCTAGCTTCACTTTCATTATTGACGCCAATCAGTCCAAGCTCTTCTGCTTTATGTCCGGCATTGATGCGCCAGCCTGCTGCCACCTGCCGATTGTCTTCACAATGTGCCAGAATTGCACCATTATGTTTCTTCACTTCTGTCATAGCCTGTTCCATGATCTCTTCTGACTGAACTCCGACTCCGTCATCTGAGAACAGGAATGCATGCATAGAAAGGGCGGCGATATCAGATACCGCCTCCCCCTGCTGAGAACGGGTGATTGAAGCCACCGGTACTGTACCGATGACTGCATCCCGATCAATGATGTTTTCTTCTGCCGACAGATGTTCCACGGAATCCGGAACCGGATTCAGATTCGGCATTGCAAATACGGTGGAAATACCGCCATGCGCTGCTGCGGCTGTACCGCTGGCAATTGTTTCCTTTTCAGAATGACCCGGTTCTCTCAGATGAACATGCGGATCAATCAGCCCGGGCAGAATATGAAAACCTGTGCAGTCAATTGCTTCAGCATCTGCAGCATTGGCATCAGCCGCTGCTGCCATTCCATCCTCGCTGACATATAAATCCTGCCGGATGAAATCTCCGTTATAGTAAACCTGTCCATGTCTCAGAAGGAATGGCATTGTTCAGTCCTCCCACGCTCTCTGCAGCACTGCCATGCGGACATATACGCCGTTGGCAATCTGCGGGAAAATTCTGCTCTTATCGCATTCTACTGCTTCGTCACACAGTTCAACACCGCGATTGAACGGTGCCGGATGCATGATGATGCTTTTCTCTTTCATGGCATGAACCCGATCCATGGTCATCCCATAATATTTATGGTACTCAGGAACAGAGAGTTCCATCTGTTTTTCATGCCGTTCGTTCTGTACTCTCAGAAGCATAATAATATCCATGGTTCTGACTGCTTCATCAAAATCAATGAAGTCAAGATCTGATTCCCGGTATTCCTTCGGTCCTGAGACATAGCATTTCATGCCAAGACGTGTCATAGCCTCGATATTGGAATGTACTACCCGGGAGTAATGAACATCCCCGACCATGGCGATCTTCAGTCCCTCAAATCCGCCGAATTCCTCACGGATTGTCATCAGATCCAGCAGCGACTGTGTCGGGTGATCCTTTGTGCCGTCTCCGGCATTGAGAATTGGGCATCTGAATCCTTTCAGCTGACTGTAGTACTCATTTTCTCTGGATCTGATTACCAGAGCATCGACACCAAAGCTTTCAAAGGTCTTCAGCGTGTCATAGAATGATTCACCTTTCTGAATGGAAGAAGCCTCCGCATTGAAACTGATGACACGGCAGCCAAGTCTCAATTCAGCAGTATTGAAACTGTACTGCGTTCTGGTGCTTGGTTCAAAGAAACAATTGGCAACAACCTTTCCGGTGCATGAATCTCTGTGCTTTCCTTCTTTGCACTCCTTCGCAGTATCAAGAATACGGATAATTTCTTCTGTGCTTAGATTGCTGAGACGAAGCAGATCCTTCATTTTCCATCCTCCAGAAAAAATACAGCCCCCAGGACATTCCCGAAGGCTGCATTGCTGACATGCAGGTAATTGTTGTTGGCCGCCTTCCAGGTGTCCGATTCAGTTTTGATCCAAGTGATTATAGCACGGGTGCGCCAGATGTCCATAGAAGATTTGACTCATTTCAATTTCCCGGATCATGAAGCTCGTGCGGCAGATGCATTGAGATCCAAATGAGGCAAACTGATCCGGCTCCGTATCGTCAGTCACTGGTCTATCGATTTCATGGCTTAACTGAATCATTAAAAGCAATGATCAGACATAGAATCACAATGATAGGAGAGTTATTTATATCCATGAAGAAAGAGTGATTTCTATCACCGCTGTTCATGGCCAGCTTGCATGCGTAGCGGAATATCTGCGGCAGCAGGAAACTTTATAGAGAGGAATTCATTCAAAGGTTCTCTTGATTCTCAGGATCAGCAGATCGGGGGTCATCAGGATTCCATTTTGTTTTCACCGCCATGGTTGTACAGCATCCGGATTGCACTGGTGTTTTTGCCATTCCGCTTTGCTTCATACAGAAGATTGTCGGCCTTGCTGAACACTTCATCATAGCTCGTATAAGAAGTCTTATTAATAATGCAGCCGATCGATACGGTAATATGAACATCCGGGCAGCCTTCCAGTGACATTCTGCTGATGCTCTGTCTGACTTCGCTGATCTTGAACTTGACTCTGTCTGCCGCCACCATGCTTGGTGCATATACGATGAACTCATCGCCGCCCATTCGCATCACAATATCTTCAGTTCGGAATACCGCCTTTATTCTTGCGGCTGCCTGCTCCAGCACTTCATCTCCGCGGGAATGTCCGTATACATCATTGATTGATTTGAAATTATCTACATCCATAAGGAAGAATGCACCGCATACTCCGCGGCTCAGATATTCTCTTATCTTTCCTTCTCCGCCGCCGCGATTGAGAATACTGGTCAGCGCATCATGTTCAGAAACCAGTTTCAGTGAAACCTCATTCTCAAGGTCCTGAATTCTCATTGTCAGCACAAAGACTGTGACGCCAAGAGAAGCAGGCAATGCCATGACCAGACATTCAATTTCATAAGTAAACAGAGATGGATTTTTGAAGAGATACATCACAATCAGATAAATACCGCTCATTGCAGCAGAGAACAGCACAACATTTCTTGGCCTGTCCAGAATATAAACCGGGGCCGCCATCAGAATAATCTGAAAGAAGAACGTCAGTCGGTCTGGCATCGTGATATTGTCACGGAAGATGACCGAAATGAGCATCAGTGCACTCATACAGTAAATAACGATCGTGGAATTGCCTCGACCGGTTTTTACTATATATCTGTAAAACAGATAGCAGATCACATAGCAGACAGCCAGAAAAATCAATTCCCCTAATGATATGCCAAGCCCAAGGAAACACATTGAAATAACCATTACTGCAGCAACCAGAACAGTGATCAATAATAACTGGCTCATTCCGATGAGGTTTCGTTTTTGAATCTCCTCAGGATGCTCATTGAAAACAGCCGAATTCAATTTTTTAATAAAGGAACGAAACATTTGCCTCCTGCATGCGCAACACGCTCAAGTTTATTGTTCTGGCTTGTACAGCTGGCTGTGGGATGATATAGGGCACTATCGTTTGTAAATCGGTGTTTCCATCCAGTTACCGATATTCAAATTGATTATGTTTGAATACTGGATACGCAGTCAAACAATAGGACCTTTGGCAAACAGCTTTTTCGCCTGCTTCAGACAGTCTTTATCAAAGCCGCTCGGATACCGGGTCATCACCTGATGAGCTGCCAGTTCTGCCATATAGATATCATCCAGTATTACCAGGTTTGAAAAATCATGATGCTTATCCAGCCAGCTGAGAATCTCTTCATGTCTGGGAGCCATTTCCCCAGTTGTAGTAATATCTGAAATCCTGGCCTTTTCCATCAGACCGCAGTGATATAGATAATCCCGGCAGTAATCCAGTCCGCTGTAGCGCCAGCTGCTGGATATAATAATCTCCGGGTCATACTTTCTGACCAGTATATTCAGATTCTTCATGGATTCCTCATCACTGACATCCATAAATTTCATATTAGAGCGTCTGCCGGTAAACATCTCTCGGCTGTTATCCTCACGATAGGTATTGATTACGCCATCAAAATCAAGAAACAGAAGATTGCGTTCTTTTCCCGGATTAGCCTTCTGATAGGCAGATACCCATTGCCGCAGTGCATTTTCCACATCTGCTTCATTATATAATTCCTGCATAGCCTCATTATATCCGAGCCGCGGATCATTTGCACATTTTCGTGTACTCATCTGTGCGATCGTTTAAAATGAATCAGAGAAACCGGAGAATAATGAAATGCTTAGAGTAGAACTGAACCAGAAAATCAATGACGACGGATCACCCGTAACCCATGCACTGCATAAATATCACATACTTGAAAAGGACCTGATTTCGGCAAAAATTGTCCGCCGTTCCCTTGATGCAAGAGCCAATCGGCCGACTGTTTTTGTCTGGCAGATTGACCTTGAGCTCAATAATGAAGCAGACTATATCAATAAACTGAAGAACAGAATTCGAAGAGTTCAGCCTTATGTATATAAAAAGCCACTGCCGGGAAGTGAAACTTTGAAGGCAAGACCTGTCGTTATCGGATTTGGCCCGGCAGGCATGGCGGCAGCTCTTCTGCTAGCCAGAATGGGCTATAGACCTCTGGTGCTGGAACGCGGCCCGGCAATTAATGAGCGAAAGCAGAATGTCGAACAGTACTGGAAAACCGGTCTGCTGAACCCGGAGGCCAATGTACAGTTTGGCGAAGGCGGGGCAGGTGCATTCTCTGACGGCAAACTGACTACCCGCATCAAAGATGACCGTGTCCAGCTGATCCTCGAAGAACTGATCAAAGCAGGTGCTGATCCATCCATTGCATGGATGAACAATCCGCATATTGGAACCGACAGCCTGATTCATATCGATGAGAATATCAGAACCGCCATTGAATCTCTTGGCGGCACAATCCGCTTCAATACAAAAGCGGAGTCCTTCGGAATCAGGAATGGTTCCATTCAGTTCATCACAACGCAGGAAGGAGAGGAAATTCCCTGCAATGCCGTGATCCTGGCAATCGGTCACAGTGCAAGAGATACCTTTGTCACCCTGATGGATACCGGAGTGCCCCTGGAATCAAAGCTGTTCGCAGTCGGTGTCCGTGTGGAACATCTGCAGTCCTTTATAAATCATCGTCAATATCGCAATGTCGACAATGATTCCATCCTGCCTCCGGCAGAATATCATTTCTCTCACACTTCTACGCTAGGCAAGGGAGTATATTCCTTTTGCATGTGTCCAGGCGGATATGTTGTCGCTGCAGCTTCTGAAACAGATACTGCAGTCACCAATGGCATGAGTTATGCCGCTCGGGATGGCATCAACGCCAACAGTGCAATCGTCGTTCAGGTAGATCAGAGGGACTTTGGTGAAGGAATTCTTGCCGGTATGAACTATCAGAAAAAGCTGGAACGCCTGGCATATGAACTGGGCAGAGGCAAGGCACCGGCTCAGAAAATTCAGAGCTATCTGAATCACGTGACAGATACAGAGATCGGTGAGATCAAGCCAACTTATCCGCTTGGCGTCAATCTGACAGATCTGCACGAATTGTTTTCTGATCCATTGAATCAATCTCTGGAGGAAATGCTGTCGCATACCAATTCCATCTTCCCGGGATTCGCGGATCATGGGTCCATCATGACTGGTGTGGAAACACGCACGTCTTCTCCAATTCGAATTCTCAGAAATACAGACACCATGGAATCCATGATCAATGGTCTCTATCCGGCAGGAGAAGGTGCCGGATATGCCGGCGGAATTGTCTCCAGTGCCATCGATGGATTAAAGTGCGCTGAGCAGATAATTAAACGTTTTGCTCCAAAACACTAAGTTTGTCTAAAGCAGAGGAACGCAGCCGGTCTTCTGCTTTTTGAAATGCTAAAATAGAGCGGGCAATGACTAGAAGAGGAATATTCTATGCTGAAATGGTGCTATAAAAATCCACTGCTGTTCTCAGTGTATTACTTTATTTTTTATCTGCTGTTCTTCTTCACTCTGGAACGGCAGGTGACTTCACCGGTATGGCTGGTTTCCAGTCAGCTGGATGCTCTGATTCCTTTTTCAAAATATGCTGTCATCCCTTACTGCCTGTGGTTTCCCTGGATTGCCATCACGATACTTGGCATGATGAAATGGGGATCGAGAAAAGAATATATCCGCACCTGCAGCACTATGTATCTCGGCATGACACTATGCCTGATCTTCTACTGCATTGTCCCCAATGGCCTTGCCATTCGGCCATCATCAGTGGAAGGAACTGATCTTTGTGCTTTGATTGTACGCTGGCTGTATAGCTTTGATTCACCGATGAACGTCTGCCCATCCCTGCACGTCTATGTATCAGTATGCATGGATCTTGGCTGGCAGAATTCGTCTATCCTGAAAGGGCCAAAATACCGCTGGATTAAGATCATGCTCAGACTCCTTGATATTTCCATCTGTGCTGCAACCGTGATGCTCAAGCAGCACAGCATCATTGATGTCATCAGCGGACTGATACTGGCAGTCGTCATGACACTCCTGATGAATCATGTATTCAAACCGCTCCCGGAAGCAGATGAACTACAATCTTTTTAAGATTGGTCTGTATTATATAAACACAATCATCGCATGCGAATTATCGCATTATTAAGACATACATTTGAATTAATCATCATTTCCGCCCATTTTTTTTACGGTTTCTGGAGATCGCGCTCTGACAACTGTATGGGTTTATAAAACTCTTTACAGCAATTATTATATATGGACCTGGACAAGCCGGGAAATCCACTCTTCTTTATCTCTAGATGAACAGAATGCTCGGCTGAATACCATCAGCAATTCTCACATTTTTCCAGAATAGTATTCATGCCATTCCCAGGATAAGAGCAGAGACCAATAGAGCAGTTTTTAGGGATCTCACATGCAATAAAACTCGTGGAAAACACCGTACAGTAATTTGTACGTAATAATGATTCTTTCCAGAAGCAACAGTAAAATTCAGCTTGAAAATACCTGATAATCACTAACAGCAGAACAAACACATTTATTTGGAATAATTACGCATGAACGAAATCAATTTCAGAGAAATCCAGTCGTTTGAATTCAACAATGACTTTTCCTCTATTCATAATCAGGAGATCACCGCAGTTTGATCATGACTCTGAAATTCTTTTGCACATGTTTTAAACAATATCGAAACACCCACTAAATTTATATTTAGGGGATATTCAAAACACGAAATAATAGTAGGTTAATGCATTTCATCTCCTTACTTACAATTGATCTCGTTGAATAATATACTTCGCCGTTATCTGTTTCTGCTGTGATAATTGAGCACTTACTTACTGCAAAATAATGGATTTTTCCTTATCAGTATTACCAATAATAATTCACCAGTCGAGAATTGCCGTCAAAAGATGGGGGTCATACTGTTTGACACTTGTTTTATCAATTATACGGTGGGCAGTATAGACTTGGAATCGCTAAAGTGAAGCTCTCTCACAGAAGTTGTTTGCAGAGTTATATCGCAATGAGAATCCTGAAATCCATAACGAATACAGGTGTTGAACAGTTTCTTTTTTACTATTGTTGCGATTACACTGGAGTTGAATCACAATTGACCATCATCAGGAATGAGAGACTTATTTATACTGAACAAAAACCCGAATATATTCAATACTGCCGCCGCGAAGGCAGCCCATCTATTTCAAATCATCTCTCTAAAGCAAGGTATAGATACTCTGCTTTACGTGTCTGAAAACAACATCTCATTATGAATACCATGTCCTTCAAATCAGCACACTATATAAAACCCGTACTGCTGGTTTTGTATCCAGCTGTGCGGGTTCTCATTCATTTTACTTTAGCTCGGGCCAGTAATCCTTATTCACTTCAATCATTTCATCCAGTATTTCTTTAGCCACTGTTGCACTGGGCACCGTCTTATTTAAAGTGAAAGCTTCCAGAACTTTCTCATAGCTTCCTTCTGTGCATCCTTCAACAATCAGCTTTTCACAGATAACCTGCTGTGTCATCAGACCCTGCTGGAACAGCGGAACGGGATTCTGCGTAATAACTTCCGGACCATTTTTTCCTATATACGCAGGCACTTCTACCATTGCATCATATGGCATATTAGGAATTGTGCCTCGATTTTCAACAATGACAAGAAATTTCTGACGCGTATCATCCCTTAATGCTACTGCAAGATCACTGATCCAGTTGCCATGTGCACCGGCATAAAATGTATCTTTATCCACAACACCTGTTTTTAGATAATGATCAATCCCTTCAAACAGTTTCTTCTCTCTTGTTTCAATGACCTCATTTGCTCGAGTATGCTCCGGATTCGAACACTCGACCGCTTCTTTAGCAAGCAGATAGTAGTTCAGATATGTATTAGGCAGATATTCCGGAAATAGCTGCAGCATAGTATATACTGACTGCCAAACATGATTCCATGACGATTGTGCATGGCGGTCATTGACCTTCTTATGTGCTTCAATTGCATCGATATATGTCTGCGGAAGTAGGATTTTCTTTTCTTCTACATACGACTTAATTTCTTTGAGTATATCTCGATCTTCATATGTTATAGAAGTAAACCACCCAAAGTGATTCAATCCAAAATAGTTATATTCGATCTTTGTATAGTCGGGAATATTCAATGACTGAGCAATCATATCTATGATCGCGATCGGCATATCACAGATGTTGATAATACGGGCATTCGGTCTGAGTTTGCGGCATGCTTCCGCAACAATTGCAGCTGGATTTGAATAATTCAGAATCCAATGGTCTTTCGCTGCATACTTTTCTACAGAATCAATCACATGAATCATTGGATTGATCGTCCTCATGCCATATGCCATACCTCCGCATCCACATGTTTCCTGCCCCACGCACCCATGTCTAAGTGGAATCTTTTCATCCTGTTCACGCATTGCATATTTACCGACTCTCATCTGTGCAAAAATGAAACTTGCGTCTGTATATGCTTCTCTCTCATCGCATGTCACCGTAAGTTTAATGTCTGTTTTCAATTCTTTGTGTAGAATCCAGTCCACAACCACTGCGACTTTATCCTGCCGTTCTTTATCAATATCAAACAGTCTGATTTCATTGACATCCAATTCATCTTTGCGAAGCGCAACTGACTTTACAATTCCCGGAGTAAATGTACTTCCTCCGCCTACTATCGCAATAATCATTTTGTGATCTCCTTTTCTCAGTTAATCTCAAGTGCTTTTTCAACTTCTGTTTTAATAGAATTGACCTGAAGGCCAAATACGATCTGAATATCAGTATTGTCCCTGACAATTCCGCTGTTAGCCATTTTGTTTATTAGACCTTCATCAACCTTTTCAGGATCCTTTATCGATACACGGAGTCTGGTGAAGCAATTTTCTACACTGATAATATTTTCCTTGCCTCCCAGTCCCTTTATCAGACTGTCAATGCCTTCAGAAATAGATATTTCTTTTACTGGTACTACATCGCTTGATTGAGTATCAATACCGTCTATTGCCATTTCTATGCTTTCTTCTTCACGGCCAGGAGTATGCATATTGAACTTCTTGATTAGGAACGTAAATACGATGAAGTAGACAATGATCTCAATGAATCCTAATAGATACATCATCGGATAATGTGTTTTGTCTACGCCAACAATGACATTCATAAGAGTTGATGCAATCAGATTACCGCCGCAGAATGCAGTTACATCAAACACTTTTAGCAGAGCGATGAACAGGCCTGCAATACATGAGTGAACAAAGAACAGCACCGGCGCAGCGAAACAGTACATAAAGTCAATCGGTTCAGTAATGCTGGCAAGGCATGCAGATATAGTTAATGGAATCATCATACTCTTTACACGTTTCTTATTTTTCTTGTATGCAGTATAAATAAATGCCAAAGCAATACCTACATAACCGAACATCTTCGTAAACCCGATTGCCATGTAATAAATGCTATCAGAGAATCTCGCCACATCAGGCATATTCATCTCTGCCATAACTATTGAATATGCCCCTGCATACGATGATCCATTAACTGTCAATACTCCGCCAAGATCCGAAAACTGAAACGGCGTATAGATCAGATGATGCAGGCCTGTCGGAATCAACAGGCGTTCAAGCATTCCATATAGGAACAGCCCAAATGTGCCGGTGTTCTTAATCACTGAAGCAAGTGAAGAGATCAGTTGCTGAGCATAAGGCCACACATATGTTGTTACAACACCAAATGCCATTGCAACCCAGATCATGCAGAAAAATGAGAAACGAGCCCCCGAATAGATCTGCATAGAACCTTTAAACTGTTTATCACAAGTCTTGTTATAAATAAAACCCGTAATCAGCCCAAGCAGTATCCCTCCAAATACGCTCATATCCACGTTCTGAATGCCAAGAATATTTGACTGTCCGGTTCCAATCAACCCCAGGAAAGCACTTGCTTCTGCAAGAGTACCGTTCATTGTAAGAACTGTGTTGCTCGCAGTCAGATACATCAGATAGGACATAAATCCAATCAATGCTGCATGTTGTTTTTCTTTCTTGGCCATTGCTGCAGCAATACCAATAATGAATACTGCACTTAAGTTGTTGATGATAACCATCAGACAGTTGTAGACCAGATTACCGAATAGTTTAATTGGATACCAGTTTAAAAACGGTAGAATACCTTGCAGTGTGGTGTTTGTAAGCAATGCCCCCAGCACCATGACAATTCCCACCACTGACAGATACATCAATGGCTGAATCATCACTTTTGTAAACTTTTCTAGACTTTTCTTCATAAATAATTCCTCCCTTTCTCTTCCTATATGAAGAAAGACCCAATAAATGAAATGATTTTTCATTCTTTGGGTCTTGCCTGCCTTACAGTAACAATCCTACTTGGATAGAAATTTTGTTATGTGAATTAAGATATAAACCAGTTCCTGTTCGCTTAGATTGTATCCAAATCTCTCTTTGATATATTCCCGATAGAGATCGGCAAATCTTGAATGCTCTGCATGTTTCTCTATCAGAAATTGATACATATCTTTGGTTGTGTCGGTATCCAAAGTTTTACTGAGAAACACACGCTGTGACAGAAACTTCAAATGTGTAATCAGTCTCTGTGTCTCAAATCTGTTCATGTCAATCTTGATGCTGTAACTCTGTTCGATGCAACTGATGGTTCCTTTTACAAACTCAAGTGTTTCTACGGTATGCTTAACGTCCATGTTCTCAGCACCGTTGATTATATGCATTGCAATGTATCCTGCTTCATCTTTATCCAACGATTCATGCATTGTACGATTGATTAGGTCTACGCCCCAGACTCCCACTTCGTATTCCTTTGGATAATAAGCCTGTATTTCCGACAGCATCAGATTAGGCAAGTGTACACCGTCATGATATCTCTGTACTGCAAATGAGATATGCTCTGTCAATGCAACGATGACCTGCGGTGCTATCTTCAATCCTCTTTCAGATGCATGCTTAAGTATTTCGTCCGTAATATCCAAATATGTCTCGTCGACATTCCCGAGAAACTTCAGAAACTTTGTCTGCATGTCAGATTGAATGTAATAAATCTTTTCTGCTCTGCCTGCATCTGCCTGTTCACCGGCTTTCTTTCCAAAGCCGATTCCGGAACCAATCAGAACAGCATCAAGATCATCATCTGTCAGCACTGCAATTGCATTGTTATTGAATACTCTGCTAATAATCATAGTTCCCTTTTCCGAAAAAGAAACATTGGTTCATTTTCCGTAACACCTTCTCTTTGCATCCCCTCAATATCATATCCGTTCGCATTGGTTAGAATCATCATCGTTGTCAAATCCACATGATCTTCCAGTAAACGCTTGTAATCAAAATCAAGGATTTTATCTCCTCTTTTTACTCTGCTGCCTGTTTGCACTGATGAGTGGAATCCTTCGCCCTTGCGCTTCACCGTATCGATACCTATATGCACCAGAACTTCTAAACCATCTTCTGAACAAATCCCAAATGCATGCAGTGTTTCTGCAATTAGAATTATTACCCCATCAAACGGAGCAGTTACAATTCCTTGATCCGGTATTATGGCAATACCGTCTCCAATCATCTTCTGTGCGAAAGTCGGATCCTTTACACTCCCTATATCAATAATTTTTCCATGCACTGCAGCATACGCCTCGGTGAATGTATTCTTCTTCTTAAAAGTAACCATCATCTTCTCCCCGTTCGCAAATCAATTAATGTAAAGAAATAGGCATGAGTCTATATTTCTGACTCATGCCTAATTGAATAGTCACACGATAAATTATTTATACTTCGTTAAATACCCTTTGTCAACACTTTTATTGATAATCGTATAAACTCGGATCTTTGACAGTACTATGATGTTGCGAATTATGGAACGCGGCATAGCAACCGCTTTTCTTGTTAAATTTGTAAAGTATTTCGTTTCTATACCTAATAATTATTTAGTTATGAGTCCTATGCGACTTTGTATAACCAAATCCAAGAACTTTGAGCACTTCTATATTCAACAGGCCTACACTGACAAGAATGGTAAGAGCATTACTCACACTTACAAAAACTCGACTCACCTGGGGATCTATCTGCTTCGCTGAACACAGATCGTGACAGAGCAGCTGAATTGGCATAAGAGAACGCGATTATTGAAACCGGCAAATTCAAAGAAGAAACAGAGTCTGTCATTACATAGCTTTCTCCTAACCGAATAATCAAAAAAAACGAAGGACTCTTATTTCTATGTAGCCACCTATTTCTGCAGTCAATCTGTCCTGCTTAAGACTTAACAACGTCTGTCGCAACATTAGCAGTCGATATGATTACGGATACAATCTGAGCGCCAGATTTTCTGACCTGGTATATGCACGCATACTTAATCCTTCCTGCAAGGTTCCTAAAGAGTACTGCAGTCACTTTCGATGGCGAAGCAGCAGATCAGATCTTGTTTCAGTTTTATTTTGACACGATGGATTCTATACAGTTGTGACAGACATTGACGGAGACGTTTGTCAGATCGTCGCAATCAATAAAAGAAAATAGCAGATAGAAGAGTGCTTTCGGATTATTAAGACCGACTTTGAAGCCAGACCTGTCCATGTATCCAGATAAGAATGTATCAAAGTATATTTTATGATCTGCTTTGCGGCACTTCTTGTATATCGTATTCCGGAATCAAAACTGAATGGAGAATACACTTTTGAACAAATCGACGATACGCTTCGCAAAATGAACATCACAGAATTTGAAGGCTGCGGGTATACACCTTCATATATGAGAACTGATCTCACTGATAACCTTCACTCATTCTTCGGATACCGAACGAATACTGAGATCGTTAAGAAATCCAAAACGCGTTCAATCATACATCAATTCAAAGAACCAGATATATTGCTGCAGTCAGCTACATAGGCATTATTGGTCACAAAGCACTTGGTCATGTGTTTCGTTGCCATTTATATTCTTTATTAACCGTCAAACGTTTGAATATACTAATAAATCGCTTTCGTTTTAGTGTCTGCCAAACTGTGGCCCCCACAGGAATCTGTATCTTTATTTAGGCATGCCTCCACATACCTTTGTTTAATTCGGTAGTTAGGTGGCGGGATTAGTGTAAGATTCATACCATGCAGTCACAGATTTCACTTGCCAATAACCGTCATAACATAGAGCACATCATCTTGATAAATCTGCAGATTTACTCTGGCGGCACCGAAAGGCTTCACTTGATTTCTACAATCAAACATTGTCGAGCAGTGATTGAGATGTCTATGATATATCGCATGGCATATACTTATGGAGTCCTCCGCTACGCTTGTGTCAAACAGCAGCTATAGTAGTGAACACAATGTCAAGTATTGCATCTAAAACATCCTTCACAGGCTGTATGGAGGATGTTTTCATAATGGTTCAGTTTTCTGATATTTTGTGTTTATTGCCAACTTGAATCAGCTGATGGAAGCTCTGTATATTTCATCAACTGCTGTACCCAGCACCTGGTTGAACTCTTCTTCGGTCTGATGAATGTTCAGTTCATTCAGCAGTGCACGGGAGAAACTGGCAATCAGTCCCGGATTTTCAGCCAGCAGTCTGTCTGCATCCATTCTCGAATATCCGCCGCTCAATGCCACAACTCTTACAACATGCGGATCATTCATCAGTATGCTATAAAGTCCTGCCTGAGTCGGAATACTGAGTTTGAACATCAGTCTGGTATCTTCCGGAAGGGCTGCCAGATGTTTCTTAATTTCAGCCAGCAGGATATCTTCTGCCGCAGCCTTATCTTCAATATGAATATCAACTTCCGGCTCCAGAATCGGAATCAGTCCGGCCGCATAAATCTTTTCACCAATCTCAAACTGCTGATCTGTGATTGCTTTGATTCCTTCTGCATCTGCCGCCTTGATGACAGAACGCATCTTGGTGCCGAAGATATGGCGCTTAACTGCAAGTTTCAGAACTTCCTCAAGATCCGGGATCGGTTTCATGACCTGGACTCCATGATTCAGTTCTGTCAGACCCTTATCCACTTTCAGAATTGGAATAATCCCCTTTTCTTCCCACAGATAATCGGCTGTCATCTTTCCTTCAATCTCGCTTTCCATCGTTCGCTGAAACAGGATTGCTGCCAGGATATGTTCACTGGTGAATGATGGAC
>SABF01000134.1 GCA_009929095.1 Erysipelotrichia bacterium | reverse complement strand
ATTGCAACATAAACATCCTTGGAAGGGATGAACAGGTATGAAAAAAAATCACTTTCTCTCTCGAGAATTGTAAAAGATGAGTATAACATGAGCGGTTTTTCCGGGACCATTATCTTTTCATTTTTCCCTCCGCCCAGCATTGTCATTTCATTGAAGACACGATAAATCTCTGAGGCTTCCTTACATGTCGTCTGATGAGAAATGATCATGTGCTCTTCAGACGGCCGCTTCCAGTATGCAAGACACACATCCTGCCGTACAGCCTGATTCCATCTGCTGTCAAAGTCTTCCATCAGCTGCATAACATCTTTATATGCGGCCGCTGCGCATTTCAGATAAACATCAATGCTGTCCTCATCAGAAGAAATCGCAAACTTTGTTTGAGCAATAATGTCGCCGCTGTCAAGTTTGGAAATCATTTTGTGAAGTGTCACACCGGAGAACTTTTTTTTCTGAAGCAGAGCACATTCAATCGGATAATAGCTGCGGCCTTCCGGCAGAATGGAACTGTGAATGTTGATCCCCCGAAATTTTTCTGAGACATGATCCAGCGGAATCAGACGATCGTATTCAGCAGTAAAGAATAAGTCGCATCCCTGCAGATCGATATATTTCTGAATTTCTTCCGGTGTAATTGATTCATAATGGACAGGAATCTGATACTCTTCTGCCAGTTTCTTAATGCGATACTCACGAAAATAATCTTCCGGATTATGATAGGTGTAAAGCGCCAGTACGGTCTGACTTCTGCAGAACTCCGCAAAAATATCATAGAAAACATCTGTGCCAAAATATACGATTCGCATTCTTTCACCTGATCTTTCGCTGACAATTCATATCTTGACGGACAGCGAATTGAATCCGCCGTACTGCCGATAGAAGAAGTATTTTGCGCGACTCTTGACAAATTTTATCCCAATGACATCCATATCCACTTCATCTACTGTTGTAAAGCTTTTCTCAGTTTTCAGTTCAAATGGGTTGAACTGTTCTGCATCATCTCTCAGATGAAGTTCGAAACTTCCATCTTCATCTGAGATTAATGTTATATTAATGTACCCGTGATCGGCAGAAAAACCATTCTGCATAATTGCCAGACATAACTCTTCTATTGAAAGCGTAACATAATTCGTCTGTTTCGCATCCGCATTCCATTTTTCACAGAAAACCTTTGCTTCACTGGTCAAAACAGAAATATCGTCATTTTTATTCATAATCGTTCGAGTCATAACACGATCTTCATCTGTCTGTCTGTTTTTCCTGTGCAGCAGAAAACTGCTGATCCATATTATAAACACAATCATTTCTGTCACCGGAAACAGATACCAAAAATACTGAAACGGCTGGCTGGCAAAGAAGAACGTCACCGGCAGCAGCACTGCGGCACCCCGAAGTGCTGTGATCAAAAATGTTTCCTTATCATTCCCGGCGGCCTGGCATACACTGATTGCCATTGCTGACATACCGGCAAAAACTGCTCCAACGCAGAATATTCTCAATGCGGACTGTGCCATAACTGCCGTCGCCCCAGACAGACCAAACAAACTGCACAGTGCGGACGGAAATATACTTATAAATACAATCAGCGTCCAGCCGGACAGACATCCATAGAGATAGCAGCATCGTATTGAGTTTTCTCTGCCGTTACGATTGCGCTCTCCGGTATAGACACTGACCAGTGGAGCTGCTGCTCTGCTTGCTGCATCAAATACATACAGAATCAAATAGGAAACAGCCTGAATGATATCCAGAACCGCAATACCGCTCGGACCAATCTTGTCCATCAGAATGTTATTGCATAGAATCAAAAACACTAAGGTGCAGAGATAGGAGGAAGAACTCGCAGCGCCTTCCATGAATATGACAGCTGTTTCTTTGATGGAAAAATCTATCTTTCTAATCTGAAGAATATGAGCTTTACCGAAAATACCCGGCAGATAAATCGCAATCGATATCACGCAGCCAACTAAAGTTGCCCAGCCAGCACCTGCTGTTCCCATGCCCAGTCCGATTACCAGCAGTACATTGCATGTCACATCACAGATATTGCCAATCATTGAACCTGCGCCAGCTATTTTTTCGTTGTCATCGTTTCGGAGAAAGTAATTCAGAACAATCGAAAGGAAAAAGAGCGGCGCAGTATACAGAAATATTTTCAGATATACATAGGCGGCATAATATAATTCTCCATCAGTTCTTACGGTACCAAGCAGTTTTAAAAGCGGAACAATAAAAATATTGCCAAGCACAGTCAGGGCAATACTGAGCGCCAAAGTCCCAATAAGTGTCTCATTGAAGCACTTGACTGCCTGATTGACCTTAGAAGATCCCAGCAGGCGGGCATATCTGGCAGAACCGCCAGCGCCAAATGCATGCGCAGCCATACTGCTGACCATATAGATCGGAAGAATCAGCGCAATTGACGCCAGACCGACTTCTCCCATTTTCTGACCGACAACTATTGAATCAGCAGCATCTCCTATTGCCCAGCCTACAGCCGAAATAACTGCCGGCACCCAGAGACGGCGAAACATTTTTCCGGTGAATTGATCTGACTCGAGGGTTTGGAACATTTATTTCTCCATTTCACATTCATCTGCATCATTTTGCGTCCTTTATCATTATATACGGCAGCAGCCGCATGTAATAGCAGATCATCTCATCAGGAATGCAGCTCATATTTCACCGACCCAAAATTCCATTCAGAAGAAACACAAAAAAAGCTGAATGTCTTTTCTGGATCTATTCAGCTTCCGGCTGTGAATCAGAACAGTGAAATTACTCCTGTGTTCCAGCCCACTTTGATTCTGTTTCATCAGACAGACTGCAGCTGCAGAGCTGCTTCATCACTGCAAACGTGATGGCTGTGCTGTCGGCACCGCATTTCAATGCTGTCTCAGCCTCTTCTGCATCTCTGATACTGGCAGCCAGAATCATCGGCGGATTATCCATGCGATCATAGAGAGCACGGGTATCCTTCAGCTGCTGAAGCATATCAATTCCAGAATCAATTCCGCGATGGATGAACGGTGAGATTGCCCAAGCGTTGCATTCCGCCGCCATATAAGCCTGTCCATAAGTAAACATTGCAGTAGCGATACAGCGAATGCCTTCAGCCGAAAGAATGCGAATTGCGGCCATTCCTTCTGCAGATGATGGGATTTTAACACCCACCCGCGGAGAGAGAGAACAGCACTTATGTGCTGTTTCAACAATTTCCTTCACTCCATTACGGTTGATGGACGCAAATACCAGCATCTCATCATCGAGCTCAAGCAGTTTTTCTGTCTGTTCAATCTCGGAAAGGCCTTTGCCAAATGCCTCTTGAAGCAATGACGCATTGGTCAGAATCCCTTTCACGCCAAGTTCTTTTGCCTGTGGAATGATTCTTTCCATCTCAGCCTGCAATGCAATGTACAATTCCATAAACACCTCTTCTTTCTTTTTTACTTCAGTGTAACGTTCAATTTTATCGGATTGTGATCTGAATACTCGAAATTTTCATCCAACGTCTCTGCCGTGTGAACGGTAATATTGGGAGAAACCAGAAACCCGTCGATCACATAATACTGCGTTGCATCACTGGATGGATCATACGGCTGATTCAAAAGACGGCAGGTGGGAACTGAATCATCCGCAGCCACGGACCAGTTGTCTGCCAGACTGGCGGTGTCCAGTGCGGCTGGCATCCAGAGATCCGGATTCTTAATAGCATATACCGTTTCATCAATACCCGGAAATGACTGATTGAAATCACCGCCGGCAATTATATAGTTCCCCTTGGCATATTCCGTTTCAAGAAAGCTCAGCAGCTGTTTGGTCTGTGCAGCCTTGCCTTCGCCATCATCATAAGCTTCAAGATGAAGATTAATCAGGACAAGTTCTCTGTCGCTCCCTTCGATCGGAATTCGTTCCACCAGAAGACAGCGTTTCAAGTTTGCGATGCTTATCGGCCACTTAAATGGAACCGGCAATGATTCTCGAACTGCATTTTTTGTTTCAAAATTAGTGAATATCGCCAGTCCGCTGTCAACTTTCCCAAGCATTCCCTGCAGAGGATAGGGAACATAGTCACATTTATAGTTATTAGCAAATGATGAATGAACCTGATTCAGGCCGGCAGCAGACTGCATGATTTGATACTCATTGATTTGATAAGAACGATCACTGCCGCGATCTATTTCCTGAATAAATACTGCATCTGCATTCTGGCTGTTCACAGTCTGAATGATTTCCGTGATCGAATTCTGCACCTTATCCCTGCTGGAAGTCCTGCTCATCCGACCGCCATCCATAAAGAAGTCTTCATCTTTATCCAGTGCCCCAAAACCAATATTCCAGGATAGAACAGTAAGTGAATCTCCCTGTCTGACCGGTTTCACTGAGGAGTCTGCTTCTGTTGTTTCAACTGCAATTTCTTCTGTCTGTTTCGGCTTGAATTCCCGAACGGACAGAAATGCCACAAGCAATGTAAAAGCGAGAACAACTGCAAGGATAATGATTCCAAACATCCTGAGGATTTTTTTTAGCATAGCAATCAGCACCTGTATTCTTTCCAATACTATTATTGCGGTACATTTCTTTTAGCATATCAAATTCAATTCTCTTTTGAAATCATTTCAGGGCTTTTTATCAAAATAGTTCGCAAGCATCTGTATGTTTTCAGGAATACTCAAATTCAGCCGCATCGAACTATTGCATTGACAATATTTACCATGACGATTATATTGTTAACATCAAATTATATTGATATGAGGTGAAGCCGATTGGAACATATCACACAAAAAAGCGCAAGAGTCTTCAAAGCACTCTGCGACGAAAAGAGACTGGCCATTCTGGAATTGCTGCGCAGCGGTGAAAAATGCGCCTGTGTGCTGCTGGAAGATCTTAATATGGGACAGTCCGGCTTATCATACCACATGAAGATTTTATGCGAATCCGGCATTGTGGAAAGCAGGCAGGACGGCAAATGGACCCATTATAGAATCAGTGAACAGGGCAGCCGTGAAGCGCTCAAATTGCTGAAAGCCATTACAACGCCCGATGCAGCGGTATCGGGTTCCAAGTGCAGCGGTAAATAATTGCCATCTGTGCTCAGATGGTAAT
>SABF01000133.1 GCA_009929095.1 Erysipelotrichia bacterium | reverse complement strand
ATCAAAGAGTTCAACGCGATTCATCGGCCTTCCTGCAAGTTCGGACAGCATACGGACTGACTGCTCCGTTATCTGTTCCTGATTTTCAACAGTTTCAAATTTCAAATTCAGCTGATTTCTGGCATTGTCCACACACATGTCAATCAGTTTCTGACGGTATCCCTTCTGCGGCTGAAAGATCTGCATCTCCAGAATGTCCTGCAGCGTTGCAATATCCATTTCCTTTGGAAGGACAAGTTCTCGGGCGGCTGGATGAGTATCATAATACTGCATCAGAAAAGACTCAAATTCTTCAGAAGCATCACCATACAGGGGCTTCAGTCTGAATTCTTTGTTCAGCACAGTTCCATTTCTGACCAGAAATCCCGTGATTGCCATATATCCCCTGTCAGAATACCAGGCAAATACATCCAGATTCCCACGGCTGTTCTGCTCGACCATCTGCTTATCAATGACGTTGGAAATCGCTGTCAGCGTTTCTCTGTACTCTGCTGCTTTTTCATAGTCAAGATGATCTGATGCATCGATCATCTTTATTTTTAGTTCTTTTTCAATTTGAATCGTGTCTCCATTCAGAAATCTGGATACCTGATCTGCCATCTCCTGATAGGTTATTTCTGATATATCAAACTGACATGGGCCAAGACATTGACCAATGTGATAATAGAGACAGAGTTTGCTTCCAAGTCTGGCACATCGACGAAATGGATACAGTCCCTGTAGAAGTTTCAAAGTTGTTCTCGCTGCCATCGCATCAGGGAAAGGACCAAAGTACTTCGCTCTGCGGTCTTTCTTTGTATCTCTTGCAATCAGCAGTCTTGGATAAGGCTCCTTAGTGAGCTTAATATAGGGATATGTAGAGTCATCAATGAATTGAATGTTGTATTTCGGCCTGTATTTCTTGATCAGATTGATTTCCAGCACCAATGCTTCTTTTTCATTTTTAGTCACTATGAAATCAAAGTCTTCGATGTTCGATACCATCTTTGTAGTCTTGAAGTCATGAGCACCGACAAAATACTGATTCACTCGATTATGAAGAGACTTCGCCTTACCGACGTAGATGATATCTCCGTCTTTGTTTTTCATCTGATAGCTGCCTGGCTGATCCGGCAGGTTTGCCAGCTTCGCCTTGATATACTCGCGATCCATAGGATTATTCAGCCCTTCATCGTAACAACGGTTGCACCGGTGCCGCCCTCTGAAGGCATGCCCAGGCGCCATGAATCAACGTCAGAATCATGATTCAGCTGATCCTGCACTGCCTTTCTAAGTCTTCCTGTTCCATCGCCATGAATAATGCGGAATGTCTTCAGATGATGCAGGCGTGCCTGATCCATATAATCTGCCATTGCATCAATTGCCTCATCAACATGCATACCGATCAGATTGCATTCTGTGGACATACTTGAAAAGACAGTTTCTCTTGCAAAGGATACAGAAGAATCCTGCTTCAGATCAGGAACAATTCTGGTGCTAGGCCTGATTTGTTCCTTTTTTACATGTATAGGCCTGCCATTCAGAGCAATCGTATAGTCGTTTCGTCGAATTGCCGTAATTCTGGCAGCCTGTCCGCTGGTTCGCAGTTCGACAGTATCACCAACTGCAAACTCGGCGTTTATATGATCATTCTTTGAATCTGCTTCCACAGATTTTTCTCTGTTCATTTTCTGGCGAACCTCCAGTACCTCGTGATATCTGGCGGTTTCCTGCTTTGCCCGCATCTCCTTCAAAATCTCGTCGGCTTCTCTGCGAGACTGCTCAACGTATTCAGCTGCTTCTTTTTCCGCTTTCTCCTTCCATGCATCTCTTTCCTGTTCCAGAACAGCTTTCTCATTCTTAAGCTGTTTCTGAAGTGTCTCATTTTCCTGAATCCTTTTCTGCAAAGATTCTTTCAGCTGAACGGTTTCGTTCATCTGACGTTCCAGTCGTTCAATCAGCTGATCTTCTTCACTTCGGGACTGATCTTTCAGAAAAATGGCAGTCTTGATAACCGAATCCGGCAATCCGTAGCGCCGAGCCACTTCCAATGCATTCGACTGACCTGTCAGTCCTTCAATATACTTGTATGTTGGCATCAGTTTATCCATGTCAAACTGTACGCTGGCAAGAAGAATATCGCTGTGCCGTTTGCCATATGCCTTCAGTCTGCTGTAATGAGTAGTTGCAACTGTCATACAGCCTCGCTGACGCAGTTCATTCAATACGGCAATTGCCAGCGCTTCGCCTTCTCTAGGATCTGTTCCGGAGCCAATTTCATCTAGCAGAGCAAGACTGTTTCCAGTTGCATTTGCAGTTACTTCCGCCAGTTTCTGCACATGGGCGCTGAAGGAAGACAGAGATGCAGCAACTGACTGATCATCTCCGATATCTGCATACACATGATCAAAATACGGTATTGTGGCGGATTCTGCCGGAACCGGCATGCCGGAATACGTCATCAGGGTAAACAATCCGATAATTTTCATCGATACCGTTTTGCCGCCAGTATTAGGTCCGGTGATCAGCAAAGTAGTATTAGGTTCAGCAAGATGATAATTATTTGCAATGGTCTTCTTTGGATCTATCAGCGGATGTCTTGCCTTCTGAATGGATATTTCCTTCTTCTCTGTCAGTTCAGCTGCTGCTGCATCGTGTTCTCTGCCCCATTCTGCTTTGGCAAACAGCGCATCAAGAAGTCCGCATGTTTCGATGTTGCTGATTTCTTCATCTGATATCTCTCCGACTGCTTTGGAACACATCTGAAGAATCCTGGCAATCTCATCCTGTTCACGAGACTGCAGTTCCTGTTTTTGATTGTTCAGTCCGATAAAAGCGGATGGTTCTACGTATGATGCCTGCCCGGATGCAGAATCTCCATAGATCATTCCGCCAAACGAATTCTTTTCCGAAGCCTTTACCAGTACAACCGCCCTTCCGGAGCGATATGTCACAATGGAATCCACCATGCTGGATGCATGAACAGATACAAACTTTGCTACTGCTGAAGCAATTGCCGCATCACAGTTCTTCAGTGCCCTTCGAATATCCCGCAGTTCACTGCTGGCACTGTCCATGACTTCACCATACTCATTGATGCAGGAAGAAAGAATCTGCTCCGTCTTCTGATGAATGATCAGAGAGGACACCAGATCACTGATAGATTCATGCGGTACGGTAAGCGATTTTTCATATCCGTGTATGCCGCGAATTCCGTGAATCAGTCTGATTTCTTCATTCAGTTCCTGTGGCGACAATGTTCTTTGCTTCTGTGCATTCAGAAGCACTGCTCTGATATCTCTGATTCCGGCAAACGGCATTGCACCAAATTCTATGTCACAGGCAAGCGCTTCTCTAATGCGAGAGAGATCTCTTCTGATCACCAGAGGATCGTATGATGGCTCAGTTGCATCCATTACACTTATACCCATTGAAAAGGAACAGTGTGATTTCATCTGTTCACGGATCGTGTCATATTCAAGACTGTGTTCCAGGCTCATGATCATGATTCCTTTCCGCTTGGTTCAGCAGATGGCAAAGCTGAAGAGTCCGCTGATGGATCCACACTGCTTTTGCTGGAGAACTGTTCCTCAGTACCAGTCGTAAGTTTCTCATATCCCTGTTCTTCCAGCCATTTTTCAACTGCTGTTTTGTCTTTGTCATCTAGCTTCTGCGCAGCTGTATAGATTTGGTTAATCATATCTGAATTTGACATTACGCCAATCTGTGCCAGTGCAGCATTTGTCCGATTTTCAACTAAGCCTAAGTAAGAATTTTTGACAATTTCATTTCCGCCTGAAAACAGCGGTGTAGCCAGAAGCACACATATTACCATTATCCATATAGTAGCTGAGCAAAAACCAAGAACAGCTCCAAGAATACCACTGATCTGTCTGAGTACCGGGACACTCTGAATGCCTGCCATAAGTTTTTCCAATATATAGAAAATCAGTTTCAGTACCAGGAATATAATGATGAACCATGCGGTTTCATTGATGTAATCATAGACCGTGCTGCTGATCAGTGTATCCTGAAAAGGTGTCCAGCCGGATGGCCAGATATGAAAGTACTGAGCCGCAAGAGAACAGTATCTGTAAGCCAAAAATAAAGACAGAAGTCCGCCAAGAAGTGCGACAATTGCTCTGAAGAAACCTTTGCGGTAACTGCCAATCACAAAAACAATATAGAAAATGATCAGACAGACATTGAATATATTTTCAGAACCGGTTGGTATCGTGATCATTGCATTCCTCTTTTCTAAACCATTATGTTACTCTCACATGAATAATCCGGCAAATCTGCTGAATCAGTTACATGATACAATACACGCATGTCAGAAAATGTAATTTCAATTAAGCTTAATGAACAGCAGCAGAAACGTCTTTACAATTCATGGAAAAGTGCTGCTGCACTGAACCTGTCTGTACCTGTCTATGCAAAATGGCAGCTTCGTGTTGAAAACTGTGTTATTACCTGCTATACCTCTGGAAAAGTGGTTTTTCAGGGATCTGATGCAAAAGTCTATGCTTCACCATACATGCCCGTCACTGATGACACAGATACTTCTGCAGCCGGCAGTCATGACATTCTGCCGCAGGCTGGCAGTGACGAAGTTGGTACTGGAGATTACTTTGGCCCGGTATGTGTCTGTGCCACCATTGTCACTGCAGCAGATATGGATCTGATCCACAGACTTGGAGTAAAGGACTCCAAAGCATTGACCGATGATGATATCAGAATCATTGCTCCGGATCTGATGAGATCTTTGAAGCACAGTCTTCTGATTCTTGATAATCGAAAATATAACAAGGTACATGACACAGATAATATGAACGCAATTAAGGCAAAAATGCACAATTTTGCGTATGTCAATCTATCTAAAACTGTTTCTCTTCCCGACTTCAAAATCATTGATCAATTCGCTGAAGAGCCTGTGTATTACCACTATCTGAAGAATGAACAAACAGTCATCCGCGGCATCCATTTTGAAACCAAAGCGGAGAATAAGTACCCATCTGTAGGAGCTGGCAGTATCATTGCCCGCTACGCCTTTCTGAAATCAATGGATCAGCTGGACGAGAAATATGATTTCAAGTTCCAGAAAGGTGCAGGAAAAGAAGTTGATCGATGTGCTGCAGAATTTGTTCTGCGC
>SABF01000132.1 GCA_009929095.1 Erysipelotrichia bacterium | reverse complement strand
AATTGAATGCTTCTATGCCATCAGTATAATCCCATGACCAAGATTGAATTCTGCGTTCTTCAGGTTCGATTCCCGCTTCTTTCAGAGCGGATCGAAAGCCATTTCTTCGTGCAATATTTTCATGATTATCAGCTGGACCGCCAATGTAGTTCAGGATTCGGCAGCCGTGCTCATTGATCAGATGCTCCGTCATTTCCTTCATCAGAGAATAATTATCAATACTTGCGTAATACATGCCATCAATATCCTCTTCAAGAGAGATACAGGGTTTGCCTGATTCCAGAAGAAGCTTCTGAAGCTTTTCGTTCACAGTTTTGGAATAGATGTTCTGACAGGCCAGAATGAACCCGTCGTATTCTTCGGCTTGAATCAGATTAAAAACATTGTTTTCCCCTTCACTTGAAGTGGAATCAATACTGTCGCTGCTATAGCAGACAAATGCATAAAGGTCTGCATTTTCCTGTGCACAGCATTCCCAGATTCCTTCAAGAATAGGGAAAATAACTGCATTTCTACGTGCTCCAATGATAGCTGCAATCTTGTATCGCATTGCTCTCCTTACCTGCCGGATATGAAGAAATGATCAATCAGCCTAATTCGTTCACAGGAATTATAACATGAATGAATCAGAGTATATGATTCTTTGAACAGCATAAATTATTTATATGAATAAATCATGATTAAACAGTGTACATGGATTGACTTTCAATTGAAACAGATTCATATTATTAGTACAAAGTCCTAATAATGGACAGGGAGGTATTATGGACCATCTTAAGAAACTGACGAATGAGGTTGGTGCTCCGGTTGAGAATAATGAGCATTCAATCACTGCCGGTCCGCGTGGGCCGGTTATGATGCAGGATGTATGGCTTTTAGAAAAACTGGCACACTTTGACCGGGAAGTGATACCGGAAAGACGTATGCATGCCAAAGGCTGGGGTGCATATGGACAGTTCACGGTTACCAGTGATATTACAGAATACACCAAGGCTGATCTGTTTCAGAAAATTGGCAGAAAGACAGATGTATTTGTCCGTTTTTCTACAGTTGCCGGTGAACGCGGGGCAGCAGATGCTGAACGTGATATTCGCGGTGTGGCAATCAAGTTTTATACCCGTGAGGGCAACTGGGATCTGGTTGGCAACAATACTCCGACGTTCTTCCTGCGTGATGTGCATAAATTCCCGGATCTGAATCGGGCAGTAAAGCGTGATCCTCATACTGGCATGCGCAGTGCACAGAACAACTGGGACTTCTGGACACTGCTTCCAGAAACCTTCCATCAGACGACAGTCGTGATGAGTGACCGCGGTATTCCGGATGGCTTCAGACACATGCATCTGTATGGCGAGCACACTTACTCCATGTATAACAAGGAAAATAAGCGTGTCTGGATCAAATTTCATTTCAAAACTGAACAGGGAATAAAAAATCTGACCGATGATGAGGCCGCAAAGATCAATGCAGTGGATCGTGAAAGTGCCGGCCATGACCTGTACAATGCAATCAAGAACAAGGACTATCCAAAATGGAAAATGTACATTCAGGTCATGACAGAAGAACAGGCCAAGAATCATTATGAAAACCCGTTCGATATTACAAAGATCTGGCATCATAGTGAATTCCCGTTAATTGAAGTAGGAGAACTTGAATTGAATCGCTGGCCGGAGAATTATTATGCTGAGGTAGAACAGTCTGCCTTCACGCCTGCACATGTCGTGCCGGGCATCGGTTTCTCTCCGGACAAGTTCCTGCAGGGAAGGCTGTTTGTTTATGGAGATGCTCAGCGGTATCGTCTTGGTGTCAATTACAATCAGATTCCGGTCAATCAGGCAAAGCATGCAGAGGTTGCAGATTATTCCCGCGATGGAATGATGCGTACGGATGGAAACTACGGTGCTGCTCCTGCTTATTCTCCGAATTCAGAAGGCTATTGGGCAGCACAGCCGGATGTCATGGAACCGGCACTGGATATTGCTGGTGCAATGTGGCGGTATGATCCTGCTGATGATCCAACGGATGATTGCTTCAGAGCCGGCGGCGATCTCTACCGCGTCATGAATGAAGATCAGAAGAAAGCCCTCATTGATAACACCGCAAGAAATATTGCTCCATGCTCTGAAAACATTAAATATCGTCATGCAGTGCACTGTACATGGGCTGATCAGGATTATGGAAAACGCATGGTAGAGGCACTGAAACTTGATCCGAAGACAGTTGATAAACTTGCGGAGGGAGACCATAAAGCTCTTGTGAAGGAAACACTTCCAGGCGGCAAATTCTCAACGAAACCATGCGAGATGTCCTGCTCGGAATGCAAGGACCCCTGCATCGAGACTGCAGAGAATAAAATGTAAGTATATAGGGTTTCGAATACAGTGCCGTCAAGTGTAAAATACTGGCATAAGACATTGGAAAGGAACTTGTTATGCGAAATACCAGACAGCGTGAAACAGTACTTAATACAGTATTGATAAGTAAGGATCATCCAAGTGCGGAGACAGTATATAACCGGATTCATAAGGATTATCCTCACATCAGCCGAGCGACGGTATATCGCAATCTGACGCAGCTGTCTGAGACTGGAAAGATCCGATATCTGGCGGTGCCGGGAAACAGCAGCGACCGCTATGACTGGCGTCTGGAAGATCACAGTCATCTGCTGTGCAGGTGCTGCGGAACGGTTATTGATATTGCTCCAGTGGAAGATGATCATCATGCGGATGAGCAGGTTGCACTGAGAAGCGGTTATCAGGATGTTCAGCACAGTCTGATCTTCAGCGGTATCTGTCCGGAGTGTCAAAAGAAAAAAGATTGAAAAGTGAGGCTGGAAGGTCCAGAAGTATTGGAAACTTCCAGCCTTTCATTGAAATGAGCGACGGAGATTAGATTTCTGTCAGAAAGGAACCTGAAACATGTCAGTTTATGTCTGCACAATCTGCGGATATGTGTTTGATGAATCGGCCGGTGCTTCCGATATTGGAATTTCTGCTGGCACAAAGTGGGAATCACTTCCGTCAGATTGGAAATGCCCAATCTGCAGTGCTCCAAAATCTGCTTTTGAAAAGAAAGAGGAATCTGTGAGTGAGCCTGCTGCAGAATCCACCGCAGAAATAGTGAAGACAGCAGGCTATACTGCTGGTGAACTCAGTGATATCTTCTCCAATCTGGCGAAAGGCGCTGAAAAACAGTGCCTTCCGGAAGAACAGAAACTTTTGACGAGACTTGCCGATTATTATCTTTCCAAAAGGTCGATTGAACAGAAAACCGATATAAAAGGATTGAGAAATGCTCTGGAAACTGATATTGCCGGTCGACTTAAGTCCGGTATGGAAGCCAGTGTGTCAGTCAGCGACCGCGGATCAATGCGGGTGCTTACCTGGGCAAAAAAAGTCAGTGCCATGGATCAATCCATTCTTGATGAATATGAGCAGAAGGGCGACGCAATGCTGAAGGATACTAAGCTTTGGGTCTGCAGCATCTGTGGATTTGTCTATGTTGGAGATGTACCGCCGGAAATCTGCCCGGTATGCAAAGTACCGTCATTCAAGATTCTTGAAGTGAAGAAGGAGGCAGCGTAATATGCATGCAGTAAGAAATATTCGTTTATGCACCAAGGACTGCCTGTGTCTGTATGTATGCCCTACAGGTGCTTCTGATACAGAAAACGGTCAGATTGATTTTGCCAAGTGTGCTGAAGGATGCCGAGCCTGTGTTGATGCATGTATCTCTCATGCGATCTCACTGGTGCCGGAAACGTTTCCTCAGCAGAAGGCAAAAGATGAAACAGTAAAACAGGAAGTCCTTGCATTGGCTGCGTCCAAAGTAAAACAGGAGACTTCTGCAGCTTTATTCGGCAGAGAAGCATCAACTCCGGAAGAAAAACAGATGGCAAAAGCAATGGAAATTTCCAGTAAGATGATGGCTGAGGATCTTTATCGTGAGGTGGGATACATGGTGCCGCAGAATACAGATACAAAGATGCTGCTGGAATCTCTGCTTCAGAATCCGCCGGCTGACTTTCCTGAAAAGGATGCCAGACGTCTGCTGGAACTGCTGAATAGATAGTAATTAATCGATCAGTCCTGAATCAGGACTGATTTTTTTATTATGTAAAGCACACTTGACATTCTGATTGAGACGACTATACTCATAAGTGTAAAGCAAACTTTACATGGAGGCGATTGATTGAAAAATTGTTTGGAAAGAAAGCGAAAGGAAATGGGCATGAGTCAGGAAGATCTGGCCAATGCACTGGAAGTCAGCAGACAGACGATTAATTCACTTGAAAATGGACGATATAATCCGTCTATTCTGCTGGCATTCAGAATTGCAAAACTGTTTCACTGCATGATCGAAGATATATTTAATGACGAGGAGGAAAATTAAAATATGTTCTGCAGAATGGGATTTAGCCTGAATAAGGAATTTCAAAAGCTTCTGATTGTTCTGGGTGCTGTGTCTTTGGCGGTTGGACTGTATCTCTGTTTCACCATGAATGATACAGCGGGCTATTCCATGGGACTGTTTTCTGGCATGATGACGGGTATTGGTGCCGCATCGTTTGTGCTTGGGATCGGTAATCTTTGGAGAATTATGCATATGTCACCGGAAGACTTAAAAAGACAGCAGAATGCCGCTAATGATGAACGGGTGCAGGAAGTTAATAATCGAGCATCTCACGTTACCGTGATTGTGATTGGAACTGCAGCACTGGCGGCAGCTCTGATTGCCGCATTGATGAACCATATAGAAGTGACATTTACTCTGGTATTCACGATTTATGCAATTCTGATCTGCTTTATGATCAGTGCTCATCAGATTGAAAAAAAGATTTAAATATTACGAAAATGTAAGTGTGAAGAAACCGCAGAAATGCGGTTTTGCTGTATGATCATAATATGAAGAAAAAAATATTAATTGTATTTCTGGCGATTCTTATTATTCTGACAGGAACTGTCGGTATTTTTATGGCACAGGGATATCAGTGCTACCAGGATACGGTTCGAACTGAATCAATCCAGGATGCAGTCAGTCAATATACTTCCAAAGCGGGATATACAGCATACGAAAATATTGATACAGATTTATTTAAGAGAGTAAGTGTTTATGGGATAAGTAGATCTAAGGAGAATGTAATTTATTCATGGAAAGCTTATAGATCTCTTAATGCTGAAGTGGAAGATAATGGCATTAAGTAT
>SABF01000131.1 GCA_009929095.1 Erysipelotrichia bacterium | reverse complement strand
GATGTCGTATGCACAAATGGTTCGGCAGGATACGGGCCGCCGGGCCCTCCCTATGTCCCCAACGGCGCGAGCGCCCGTTTTGCCGCGTCCGGCGGCGCGCTCCCCGTAGGACGCTTTGTACGGCAGCGCGCCGGAAAGGAAGTCTCCCATGAAAAAAGTCCTCTGCACCGCCGTGTTTTTCTTCTTTACTCTCGCGCTGGTCTTTGCCTGCGCCGAGGGTGTCGTCATGGACCTGAACTTTTACGAAACCGAGTACGCCAAGCTCGGCACCGCCGGGGACATCGGCATGAGTCAGGAGGACCTCATGGCGGCTACCGAGCGCCTGCTGCTCTACATGAAGGGCGACGTCCCCGACCTGGACGTTTCCGCCACGGTGGGCCATGCCGAGCGGCAGGTCTTCAATCTCCGCGAACGCGCCCACATGGTGGACGTGGCGGCGCTGTTCCAGGGCTGGATGCTCTATGAAAAGCTCGCCTTCGCCCTGACGGCGGCAGCCGTCCTGCTTCTCCTTTTTGCTGCGAAGGAACGGCGGCTCTCGTTTTTCGCCCGGTGCTACCGCAACGCCGCGCTTCTCTTCGGCGCGCTGCTCCTCGCGGTCGGCGTCTGGGTGCTTCTGGACTTCAACTCCTTCTGGATCTCGTTCCACCTGCTTTTCTTCCGCAACGATCTCTGGCTTCTCGACCCGGCCACGAGCATCATGATCAACATGTTCCCTGATGTATTCTTCTTTGATCTGGTCATGCGAATCATCATGATATTTACTGCAATCTCCGCTGCAGCGGGAGCAGCAATCTGCCAGCCATGGCGAAAGAAGATGATACTATGATTAATGTGGTTTTATATGAACCTGAAATCCCAGCCAATACCGGAAATATTATGAGGACATGTGCTGCATTTGACTGCAGACTTCACTTAATTGAACCGCTCGGCTTTTATCTCGATGAGGCGCATCTGAAACGAGCAGGCATGGACTATATTCAGGATCTTGAGTATCACGTTTATCATGACTGGAATGTTTTTCTCTCGGTTAATCATGGCTGGTTTACTTTTGTGACCAGATATGGATTCAAGACTCCTTCCGAATTTGATTTTTCTGCTCATCAGAATGAAGAAATTTATCTTGTATTCGGAAAAGAGAGCACCGGAATTCCCAAAGAAATTTTAAGAAACAATCTTGATCAATGCATGAGAATACCCATGCGTGAAGGAGCACGCAGTCTCAATCTTTCCAACTGTGTTGCTTTATGTGTGTACGAAGCACTGGATCAGCTTGGGTATCCTGGACTTTCACGTACAGAAACACTGAAGGGAAAAGACTTTCTGGTACGTTAGACAAAGAAAGATTATTATCTTAGAATGTTTATTGAAAGACGGTGAACATCTATGCTTGAATCAATAAGTGATTTTTTATCTGTTGCAGCAGTCGCATTGTTTGCCGTAATCGGCATTTATTTGCTGTATCAGGTCAGCGTCGAGCATCATGCTGAGGTTATGAAACAACTGGAAGAAAAATACTATCGCTATTATGATGACGCGGATGATGAAGATAAAGAAGACAGCTCCGGTCCGTACTATGAAGAATGAGACTCATATCTCAATCTGCATGGCAGATAAAACAGTTCCGGTTGGAACAATGCAGGTGCATGAGTCCGCTTTAGTTCCCAATCATTGGCCTTATCTGATTGAAGGAATGCCAAAAATCAGCGGATCATCTCTTCGCTATGCCAATGAGGTAGTAGTGAAGTGCAAGGAACTGCCAATTAATTTTCTGAACAGATGGTGCATGGAATCTGGCTCCAGTCTGCGCGGGAGAACAGATGCTTTTATGCATTTAACTGGTGTAAGAGTAAAAGTACCATGCCTGATAAGCGAGTATTCAAGACTGATCTACTTTCCGATTTATGGACTGAAGCATTCCAGTAATATTTGGATATGCTACCAAAGTGTGTTTACCTATAAGGACTGCAATGGCTTTACTCTGCTGAGATTTATTGATGGTTCAACGAGAATTATTGCTGTCAGCTATCGAAGCATTAAACTGCAAATGAAGCGCTGTGAATCATTTTTAGATCAGGTAAAACTGAACAATGTAGTTCCGGTAGTACATAATCTGCTTCATGAGGCAGATTATGAATGAAATAATGCTTGCTGCAGCTGCAGTTATACTTTCAGTACTTGTTTCTGTACTGATTTTTCGAAATGCAAATCTGAATCAGCAGGCATCCATTCGTAAAATCATGCAGGAACATTCCGATAGTGAGTCCGAAAAACAGGCTGATTTTCAGCAGCATCTCAATGGTCAAATGCTTGCTTATCAGAATGGACTTGAAGATACTGTCAGAGCAGAGTTAATGCGAATGAGTCAGTCAAGCGCTGCTCAGATGGAACGTCTTGATGCAAGAATGAATGATTCACTGCTTCGCGGATTTGAAAAAACAGGCAGTTCCTTTGCCGCGATGAAAGAAGAAATGGAAAGAATTACCAAAACACAGGAAAGCCTGCAGCAGCTTAGTTCCAGTATAAATTCGCTTCAGAGTGTACTGATTGATAAGAAAACAAGAGGTACCTACGGTGAAGTAGAGCTTTATTCGCTTCTTGAACAGGTATTTGGCACCAATGATCAAAGATGGCGAAAACAGTATCATCTTTCATCCGGTGCAATTGCAGATGCAGTGATTGTTTCACCAAAACCGCTTGGTCTGATCTGCATAGATTCGAAATTTCCACTGGAAAACTACAATCGCATGATGGATTCTTCTCTCTCTAAAACGTATACTGATGCGTATCGCAATGTTTTCTGCAAAGACGTAAAAAAACACATTTCAGATATTGCAGATAAATACATCAGCCCGCCTGAGACTGCGGAATTAGCCTATATGTTTGTACCGGCAGAAGCAGTATTCGCCGAAATATATGGGCATTTTGATGATATTATTCAATACTCTTATCAGCGAAACGTATATATTGTTTCACCAACAACATTGATGGCATATCTTACCGCAATCAGAGCAATCTATCTTGGTCAGGAGCGAAATGACAGGGTTGAAGACATCCAGAAGGAATATGCAAAGCTGAGCTTGGAATTTGAACGTTTTGAAAAACGTTTCCGCCAAGTGTCATCTGATTTCCAGAGAACCAATCAGGATATTCACTCTCTCGAAACTACATTCGAGAAGATTCATTCACGTTTCGCTGATGTCAGTGCCGTGAAATTTGATGAGATAGGGGATTCTGTTCATGACAATGAAATTTGAGAAAAAAGATATTATTTGTGTTGGAATGATTACGTTTTCTGCATTGATATATTCTTTTGGGTTTGTAACTTTTGTTCATTCCGGCAATCTATTTCCAGGCGGATATTCAGGAGTATCAAGACTTCTCAGTATGGCAATGCTCCAGTATTTCAATATTTCAGTTTCATTTTCAGTTTTATATTTTTCCCTGAATGTAATTACCACACTTTTTATCTGGAAGAAAATCGGTCATAAATTCGTGATCTATTCCATACTATGGTATTCGCTGGCATCTCTGTTTACTGCTGTAATACCTTCTGTAGCTATAACCAACGATGAACTTCTTTTGGCAGTATTTGGCGGTCTTTTCAATGGTTTCGCAATTGGAATTGCATTGCGCAACAATGCAAGCTCCGGAGGCACTGATTTTATTGCAATCTATCTTTCCATGAAATACAATATGCCAACATGGAATTACATCATGGCTGCGAACGCTACCATACTTACCGTTGCAGGTCTGCTGTTCGGATGGAACCGTGCACTCTATTCCATCATATTTCAGTTTGTTTCCACTCAGGTTGTAAATACCATGCATCAGCGATACAAGCTGACCAGAGTAGATGTCGTAACCAATATGCCTGAAGAAATATGTCAGGGAGTCTTCAAAACATGCCGTCATGGCATTACCAAGATTCCGTGCGAAGGTGGATATACAGATAAACCGCACTGGCTTCTTTTGATTACTATTAACACATATCAGCTGAAACAGGTTGTTGATACGATACATGAACTAGATCCTCACGCATTTATTACACTTAACAGTGTCGAACGAATTATTGGCAATTATTATCAAAAGCCATTGGAATAACTGGATATTAGGGGCATTTTCCTCATTTAGTTCATATCTGTTTGCTACATAGTCAGATAACAGGTAGAATGTCTACATAGGGCAGTTCGAAAGGAGGTGGTTTTCATGGAATCAGGCAGTCAAATACCTTTGCGTAACAACATGAAAATCACTAATAAAGGAGAATTGCCATGGAAGAAAAGAACATTCAGGAACTCAAGGAGTTCCGAGATCTTTTAAACGGTCGCCAGTATTCAATACTGCGCGAAAAAGCAGCTGGAATGAATGAATCAGATATAGCCGAAATTTTGGACAGCATGGAAGATGAAGACATGCTGAAAATGTTTCGGATTTTTCCGAAAGAACTTGCAACAGATGTATTTTCACAAATGGAGCCAGATAGTCAGCAGTATATTATTAATTCTCTTTCCGAGAAAGAGGCAGGTGTTGTAATCGATAATCTTTACTCGGATGATGCCGCAGATCTTCTAGAGGAAATGCCGGCAAATGTCGTACGAAAGATTCTTGCCAATGCAAGGCCGGATACACGACAGGACATCAATCATCTGCTGCGCTACAAGGATGACTCCGCCGGTTCTGTTATGACCGTTGAGTTTGTGGATCTGAAAGAAAATATGACTGTTGGACAGGCACTTGATCGCATCCGCAGTCTGAAAATGGATTGCGAGACTGCTGACTGCTGCTATGTGCTGGACAGTAAAAGGATTCTGCTTGGTGCAGTTTCTTTAAGACATCTTGTATTCAGCAACCCGGAAGACAACATTTCTGATCTGATGGATCGTGATGTGATCAGCTGCAGTACCTCAGAGGATGAAGAAAAGGTAGCAAATCAATTTAAGAAATATGACCTTACAGCCATGCCTGTAGTAGACACTGAGTTAAGACTGGTCGGCATCATTACTGTTGATGACGTCATGGATATTATGGAAAAAGAGACCACTGAGGATATGGAAAAGATGGCCGCTATTATTCCTGGTGACCGTGCATACCTGAAGACCAGTGTATTTGAAACATGGAAAAAGCGATTTCCATGGCTCCTTCTGCTGATGATCTCTGCGACATTTACCGGAAGGATAATTACCACTTATGAAAATGCGCTCAGTGCCTATGTGGTGTTGACTGCCTATATTCCCATGCTGATGGATACCGGCG
>SABF01000130.1 GCA_009929095.1 Erysipelotrichia bacterium | reverse complement strand
ATCTTGGACTGAAACCTGAAGAATTTGCATTTATAGGTGATACTTTTGCGACAGATATCCTTGGCGCAGTCAAGGCGGGCATGATGCCGATATGGTACTGCTTTGAACATTACTGCGTATCACTGGTTGAAGTTCAGCAGCTGAGAAGCTTTCTTGAAATTGAAGATTTCTTTCTGGTTCATAACGAATGGAATCATTGAAAAAACTTCTGCTGTCGCTGCTGACAGCTGCACTGCTTTCAGGGTGCGCATCGGCATCTGAAAAGAACATTCCTATTTCGACTGAGGCGGTATCTGTATCAGCAGCTTCTTCGAGCAGAGAAACACAGAATCCTGCGATAACCGAAGATGGCATCTATGATTCTGAAGAAGAGGTTGCTCTGTATCTGGAAACGTATTGGCGTTTGCCGGTTAACTATATGACCAAGGCAGATGCCAGAAAAGAAGGCTGGAACGGCGGTGCCCTGAATCGAACAATTCCCGGCAGGTGCATAGGCGGAGATCAATACAGCAACTATGAGGGAACTCTGCCGGAGGCCAAGGGCAGAATCTACTACGAATGCGATATAGATACATTGAATTCATCAAAGCGGGGAGCGAAGCGAATCGTCTGGTCTACGGATCAGAATATTTACTATACAGAAGATCACTATGACACTTTTGTGCTGATCTTTGGAGATGATTCAGAATGAAACGCACAATTGAACTGGACGCAGATAAACTGAAAGATAGAAACACTGCGTATGAGTATCTGGAAGGATTGTTTCAGTTTTCTGAAACGTGCCATAATCTAGATGCACTCAATGACTGTTTATCAGAAGTGTCGGATGAATGCATGATTATTCTGACGAAAGAATCCGTGGAGAAAATCTGTGCAGAGCCATATGCCTATAAGATACTGATGGTGTTTGGCAAAGCATCGGAAGATAACCGCAATCTTCATATACTGTTTCGCTGAATCAGAAAAGAAGGCACTCAAACTCATGACCAAACATCAGCAATCATTTATGCATTCCAATGTATTCTGGATAATTATTGCACTCGCTGTGCTAGGACAGATTGCCTGGGGACTGGAAAATTCGTGGTTCAATACGTTTGTGTATGATGAGATAACCGCAAATACCCAGCCGATTGCAATTATGAACGGTGCAAGTGCAGCTGCAGCGACTATCACGACTTTTGTGATGGGCACACTGTCTGACCGCAGAGGGAAACGCAAGCCATTCATCAAGTGGGGATACGTTATCTGGGGAATTACAACTGCAGGATTCTATATCTGCAAGTTCTTCCCGGGAGTGTATCTGCAATGTGCAATGGTAGTTGTCCTCGACTGTGTCATGACATTTTTTGGCTCAACAGCTAATGATGCCTGCTTCAATGCATGGACAACAGATATCTCAGATACCGGGAGTCGGGGACAGATTACTTCCATTGTGCAGATTGCTCCGCTGATCTCAGGAATTATCCTGGCTTTTGCCGGGGCAGTTGTGGATCACCTGGGATATGCTGTCTTCTTTATCGGAACCGGTGCTCTGGTATCGTTAACTGGTCTGATTGCCGGCAGTGCACTGCAAGATTCGACAGATCTGAAGCCAAATCCGGAAGCAGGGAAAATCAGTATGCTGAAGCAGGCTGCTGAAGCATTCTCGTCGGAATCTATAAAGAATAACCGGACAATGTTTCTGATCCTGACGGCTGTCTGCGTTCTTTTGTGCGGATTCCAGGTTTCTTTTGCCTATGAAATGATCTATGCCAATCAATTTCTGAAAATCTCAAAGACCTGGGCAACTTTCCTGACTGCAGCAGCACTTCCGGTTATGGTATTCGCCAGTGTGTATACTGGCAGGAAATGTGATGCCGGGAAAGGATTTAAAGCTTTGGAAATAGCTCCGATTCTGTTTGTGTCAGGAGCTGTGCTGCATGGCCTGGCTCCGAATATCGTATTCATCATAATTGCAAGAGCTCTGCTGTATGGCGGATGGATGACCATGATGGTTGCCGCAACTGCCATGTTCAAGAATCTTGAACCGCAGGAAAGCCGTGGAAGATATGAAGGTGTGCGCATGGTGTTCATGGTGCTTGTGCCCATGATCATCGGACCTGAGATCGGATCTCTCCTGATCAGTGCTAACGGCATTCAGCCGATTCTTTATCTGGTCTCTGGTCTGATCGCATTGTTTGCTTACATCCCTATCGTAATACTGCGGAGAGATGCATCTGTCAGATAGACAGTTTGATTCAGCTGCTGAGGAATTTTCACTGAAAAAAAGGAACGTTGAATAGAAGATGCAGTCATTGCATGGAGGCTTATAATGCAAAAAGTAATATATAAAAGTCAGATCAATGATTATTCATCGTATTTTAAGCCTAATATGCTGGATCATCTGAATCGAAATCTGACAGAATCATTTGAAGGATTTGATTACTGTGATCTGATGTCATTTGAGTGGTATAACATCAATGATATTAAGACAGGATCCTCCCAGATCATGATCTATATTGATGATGAGGATTTATTCTTTTTGTGTGAAGAGAAGACTGCGTATGACAAGTGCTGTTCACTTCTCACACAGTCAGATAACAATGAACGTACACTTTACCTGTTCTTTGTAGGATTGCTGGCTCAGGACGCAAAAAGATTGGATAGGATTGAAATCAAGATTACGGATTCCGAGACAGCAGCTTTGAAGAATTCCAAATCAGATTATCTGAACAGCATTCTTTCCTTTCGCAAGGAACTGCTTCGACTGAAAAGATATTATCAGGAATTGTATCTGATTATGGATTATCTGATTGCCAATGATAATGCATTGTTTTCAAAAGACGGCGCAAGACACTTTTCGATTGTGCATAACCGAGTGGAGCGCTTCTGCAGCGATGTTGCCAATCTCCACGATTATGTAACGCAGATGCGCGAAGCATGTCAGAGTCAGATTGATATTGAGCAGAATAGCCTGATGAGGATCTTTACTGTTGTCACTACGATTTTCATGCCGCTGACTCTGATTGTCGGCTGGTATGGCATGAACTTCTCACATATGCCGGAACTGGAATGGGAATACGGATATCTTGGGGTAATTGTACTGTCCATAGCAGTCAGCGGCGGAATGATCATGTACTTTCGATATAAGAAATGGTTCTGAATATATCAAAAAGACAGGGCTTAGCCCTGTCCTGATGTCTCTGTACTATTACAGCGAGAATAGATCGTTAAATGCTTCTGTCATGGTTGGATGAGTATAGATGCGGTCTCTCAGAACGGTATAGTCTGCATGCATATCCATGGCGAGCTTGATCAGGTTGATCATCTCATAGGACTCCGGGCAGAGCAGTGCAGCGCCGAGAATCTCGCCGGTATCCGGGCTGATGAGTGCCTTCAGAAAGCCGTCTGTCTTTCTCAGTACCTGAGCCTTTGGAATGGCGGCAGTTGGCAGCTTAACGAGACGATAGGGGATATTCTTTTCGTTTGCTTCTTTTTCACTGATGCCAACTCTGGACAGCGGCGTATCCATGAAGACACTGTATGGTACTGCCTGACGGTGGTTCAGAGTATATGCGCCATCCGAAAGAATGATGCGGGAATCATCCAGTGATACGTAGGTGAACTGCAGACCGCCATTTACATCACCAAGGGCGTAGACGCCCGGTACGCTTGTCTCCAAATGCTCATTGACCTTGATCGCACCGCGCAAATTCAATTCAATTCCGGCGTTTTCCAGCTGGAGATCTTTGATATTCGGGATTCTTCCGGCCGCAATCAGAATCGCATCAGATTTAATTGAAGAAATTGATTCGGGTGTTGAGTAATTGACTGTATCATTTTCGACGTTCTCGATCTTTGCATTCAGCACGATCGTGATCCCGCGGGCTTCCATGATCTTCTGAATCGCATCTGCAACATCTCTGTCTTCTCTAGGCAGAAATTCAGAATCTCTGGTCAGTATTGTTACTTTGGATCCATAAGAAGCATACATGGACGCAAACTCCATGCCGATATATCCGGCACCGATCAGGGTCAGCTGTTTTGGCAGATTCTCCTCATTCATGAGTGTGGTGCTTGTATACACGTGCGGATTGTTTTCAATTCCGCTGATGGAAGGCAGTGCTGAAGCGGAACCGGTGTTTATGTAGATTTTATCTGCCGCAAGAGCGAGACTGGATCCATCTGCAAGTTTCACCTCAACTTCCTTTGCGGACACAAAGTGTGCGGTGCCATCATAGATGGCTGCGTTTTCCAGCGTGTTCAGCTTGTCATAGTTCTTCTTTCTGAGCATTCCGGTAACACGTCTCTTTTCCTCTACTGCAAGTCGATAGTGTTCCTTCTTTGCGTCAAAGTCATATTCTGGATGAAGAGAGGCCTCGGCAGCACCGGTAACCAAAGATTTGGACGGGATGCAGCCAACATTGATACATGTGCCGCCATACATGTTTGAATCCTTTTCTACAAGAGCAACTTTCTTTCCCTGCTTGGCAAAAGCACCTGCAAGAGTTTTTCCTGCTTTGCCGAAACCGATGATCAATGCGTCGTACTTCATATTGACACTTCTCCTATTTCTGAAAGATATTCTGGAATATGGAACCGATCGTAATTGCATCAAGACAGTTCATACAGGCATCATTCATCTCTGCATATACCTGATCCATGACAGTACCCATGCCTGATGACACCTGGCAGTTGCGGTCAACATCACCGGAGTGCCATTTTTCTCTGACAGGCTGCTCCTCAATTGCTGCAAGTATCTGCTTCAGTGAAAGATCTCTGATTTTCTCATCGACCAGGTAGCCGCTGCTCTGTCCTTTGGTTGCAGTCACATATCCTGTCCTTTTAAGCTTGGACATGATTTTCCGGACTCTTGCCGGATTGGTGCAGATATTATCTGCGAGTTCTTCACTGGAAGTGATCTTTCCGGTGTGAAGCAGATATATCAGCGCATGAACGGCAACTGAAAATTCGGCATCCATTGGTTTCAGAGGCATCGGTTCATTCCTTCTTTCTAATGTAACTATAGTGGTTACAGATCGTCTGGTCAATGGTAATGCTCAGAAGTCTGGTTCTGTTTTAAGAATTGCGGATCAGCAGTTTATCTGAATGAGGTCCGTCAGGGATCATTCATATCAAATTCACACGGAATGGGCCTTCAGAACGGATGCAGGCAGATATTAGTTCAAATTGAACCTTTTCAGCTATATATAATGAGGAACTTTCTTTCAAACACAGATATCTCAGGATTGAAAATCTATGAAAATTCGTGTCATCGGGAACATATAATGC
>SABF01000129.1 GCA_009929095.1 Erysipelotrichia bacterium | reverse complement strand
ACGCAGCAGGTTATAGATGATCAGATGCGTTCGGTTCAGGAGATTGCTTCTCTGCTTGGTGAAACAACAGCGAAGTCCAAAGTTGCACTGACCAAGCTTAAGAATGCGATGAATGCCGGAGATCAGAATGAGCATGGGAAACAGTAATTCAAAAATTTATATTGATGCCCACTGGCGTTCTTTGAACAAGCACAAAGAGGAACTGTGCGGAGATCGTGTGCAGATCCGACGCAGTGATCAGTGTCTGGTCATGGTGCTTGCGGACGGACTGGGCAGCGGAGTCAAGGCAAACATTCTTTCCACACTGACGAGCACCATTATCAGTGAGATGATTTTTGCCGGTGATTCGCTGCAGGATGCAGTGGAGACGATCGCTTCAACTCTGCCGGTATGTCAGGAACGCGGCATCGCCTATTCCACATTTACGATCATGCAGATCTACTACACCGGGGAAGCGTATATTGCCGATTTTGACAACCCGGCAGTCATCATTATGCGTGATATGAAACCTTTGAAACCGGAAAAGGAAATCAAGACGGTAAGCGGCAAGAATGTTTCCATCACACGCTTTACCGTTCAGCCTCAGGATTTTCTGGTTGCCTTTTCTGATGGTGTGCTCCATGCCGGTGTCGGAATGGAACTGAACTTTGGCTGGGGTTCAGATGAAGTAGAACAATTTCTGCTGGCACATGTTCAAAAAGAAGATCCGGCAAGAGAAGTTACCAGAATTCTGCTGGCCAATGTGAATTATCTCTACGGCGGCAAGCCGGGAGATGATTCTACCGTGACCTGTCTGAAGATTGTCAAAGCATTGGAAACAAGGGTGATGGTCGGGCCGCCATCGAAAGCAGAAGATGACGACAAAGTGGTTGACAGACTGCTGTCAGCAACCGGCAAGAAAGTATGCTGCGGCGGCACAACCAGTGAAATTGTTGCTCGTGTAACCAATAGGGAACTGTCGACAGATTTTTCGGACCTAATGGCGGATGTTCCTCCGATTGGCTATATTGACGGCATTGATCTTGTGACGGAAGGGGTACTGACGCTGCAGAAGGTAAGCCGCTTTCTGGATAAAGCAGCTAAGGATCCGGCTTATGCAGAATCCTTAATGCTGTCACACGAGATGGATGGAGCTGCCTTGCTTGCCAGAGTGCTTCTGGAATCAAATGCAATTACCTTCATGGTCGGACTGAGTGATAATCCGGCACATGATGCAATTGCCTATTCACCGATATCATTAAATGCTAAAATAGCATTAATCAATGAAATGGCAGCGAATCTTAAGACAATTGGAAAAATCATTCACGTTGAAATGTACTAGAGGAAGGCAATGGTTAGGAGAAGACTGAATCCTGGAACAATGTGCTGGACACATAAACCCAGATTCTATGTCATCAATGCGGACCGCCTGGTGATTGAGACAGAGCCTCATACCAGTATGACAGGTGAACTTGGCGGTTCAGAAAGTGCATCCGGAATGGCACTGCCGCCGGCTGATGGCTTTTCTCTGACACTTCGCATGGATTACGAGTTTCATGGTTCGCAGGATGAGTGCGGAATCTACCTGAAACGTCAAAGTGGCCGCTGGTGCAAGTTCAGCATTGAAAATATTGGCTCCGATACGATGGATATTGCCTGTACGATGTATGAGAATGGGTATGCCGATCGTTCGATCCGTGAAATCGGATCACTGATTCATTCGATGTATCTCAGAATCATCTACTGGGGCGGTGAAGCAAGATTTCTGTACAGCTTCAACGGCGATCGTTTTGTCGAGATGCGCAGCCTTCATTTTGCGGACTGCGGAGAACCGGCAATTGCAGGGCTCTATGCCTGCAGCCCGGGCAGCACATTCTTCGATTGTACATTTTCGAGGATGGAGTATTCTGAACAGAAACAGTAACAAAATAGAAATGAGGGAATTATGGACGCAGCAGAGCGACTGATCAGCTATTGTCAGATTGACACCCAGTCTGATCCGAACAACGAAAATGAAACACCATCTACAAAGAAACAGTTTGATCTTGGCAATCTTCTTGTCAAGCAGCTGAAGGAAGCCGGCATCAAGGACGCAAAGATTGATGCGCACTGTTATGTATACGGTCACCTTCCGGCATCCAGAGGAATCAAGTGCAAGACAGTTGGGTTCATTGCCCACATGGATACGGCACCGGATTTTTCCGGCAGCAATGTGAAGCCGAGAATCATCAGGAACTTCAATGGCAGGGATATTAAGCTGAATGACGGAGTCATTACAAAAATGAATGACTTTCCAGCGATGAAACTGCTCAAGGGAAAGGATCTGATTGTTACAGACGGCACTACGCTGCTTGGCGCTGATGATAAGGCAGGGATTGCCTGCATTATGGAAACATTATTCTTCTATCAGGCACATCCAGAAGTTAAGCACGGACGGATTGCAGTTGCATTTACCCCGGATGAGGAGATCGGCTGCGGCACTAAATATTTTGATGTTAAGAGATTTGATGCGGATTTTGCATATACGATGGATGGCGGAACAGTATCTGAACTTTCAGACGAGACATTCAATGCGGCATCAGCTGAGATTGAGATAACAGGGTTCTCAATTCATCCGGGTGAAGCTAAAAACCGGATGATCAATGCGGTATCAATTGCTGCCCAGCTGCACTGTCTGCTGCCGGCGGAAATGACACCGGAGCATACTGAGGGAAGAGAAGGATTCATTCATCTGGGGTATCTGAGAGGAAACACGGAACATGCGGAGATGGGATACATTCTCCGCGACCATGATTCTGCTAAGCTGAAGGCGAAGAAACAGTTAGTTCAGAAAGCGGTAGAATATATAAATGAACAGCAGGGACAGAAAGTAGCAAAGGTTGTGTTCCGCGATGCCTACCGCAATATGAATGAAGTACTCAGGAAGCATCCTCAGGCTTCACGCATTGCAGCAAAGGCAATGAAAGAATTGGATATGACGCCGATGATTGAACCGGTCAGAGGCGGCACGGATGGTGCCCTGTTAAGTTTCCGCGGACTGCCATGTCCGAATCTTGGCAATGGCGGCGGCAACTTCCACGGACGCTATGAATACTGTGTAATTCAGGAACTGGAGCAGGCATCACTTGTGATCAGGAAGATCGCTGAATTAGTCAGCAGGGAGGAATAAATATCATGATCTGTACATGCACTCTGAATCCGTCACTAGACTATTACATGGAGTTTGACCATCGAATTGAGCACGGTAGAACCAACCGCAGCCAGCTGGAGTATTACGAAGCCGGCGGCAAGGGAATGAATGTTTCCATTGTTCTGAATAATCTGCTGATTCCGACCAGAGCGTTTGGATTCCTTGGTGGATTCACCCGTGAATTCTATGTTACTCTGCTGCAGAAATATGAGTACATTCAGCCCAATTTCACTTATATTGACGGCCATACCCGCATTAACGTGAAACTGCATGATACAGAAGGCGATTCTGATGTGAATGCGGCAGGACCATACATTACCAGCAGTGATATGGAAAATCTGCGCAACAAGGTACTTCGTCTTGATGAAGGAGATTACTTTGTACTGGCTGGCGCATCACCGGAATATCTGACCAAAGATATCATAGCCATGCTGAAGTCAATTATGGCTAATAAGGTCAGGGTTGTACTTGATACGACTCCGGAAATTATTCGCGGTGTTCTGGATGCGAAACCATTCATGATAAAGTCCACACCGGAGGAACTCAATAATCTGGCAAGGCTTTCCAATGAAGAAGTAAAGGATCATGATTCTGCTGCTGCATTTTCCAAGAAGATTATGGAGGCAGGCGCCCAGAACGTGATTGTTGTGGATAAGAATGAAAAGGCCATTCTTGTATGTGCAGAGGGCAGCTACGAATGTGAGATTACACGCAACAAGAAGACGGTCAGCACGGTTGGAACCGGTGATTCACTGGTTGCAGGATTCCTGATGAACTATCTGCGTACAAGCAATGCAGTTGACTCCTTCCGCTTTGGCAGCTGCTGCGGCAGTGCAACAGCTTATTCCAAGGGACTTGCAACAAGAGAAAAGATTGATTCGTTCTACGAATCAACCAAGGTTGAAAAGATCGGCTGAAAAATTACGGAACAAATAAAGAGAAGAACACGCGATCTTCTCTTTATTTATTCATTCAGAAGTGCTGCATAATGACTGCAGCAGATACATGCAGTACATACTTCATAAAAGGCTATTTCTATATACGGGCAGTCAGCAGGATATATAGAATTGAGACAATTGATATTGCCAGGGCTATCACAGTTTTCTGCGTTTTTCAGGGCATGCGACAGGCAATGCGGATACCTCATTATTCAGAAGAACTCTGCATGCATGCCACAGATCTTTATTCTTTCAGCCTGCCGGACTGTCAACGACATTTAAACCATTTCATATGTGGAAAGGATAGAAGAGATCTCTGCTGAGGAGTGTTAAGTATCTGCTGTATGGATCATGGAAAGAACTGAATCTGATGGGAGCGCTAATCATAGTAGAACGGGTGATCATTCTGATTGGATACTGCCGGATCATTGAATGATTCATCCATCAGCTATTGAACCGGTCTCTCTCTGATGAATGCAGCAGTACGGCTGAGAATGAGCATCTGCTCGGCTGATGTGTCTGATACAGAAACAGGATGTTCTTTGAGGACTTCACTTTCTTTCCATACTCCTCAAGGAACTCTTCCTGAGTCAGGCCCAGTTTTGACAGAATGCTTGTTTCACATGCGGCTATGGAAGCGAATCCCCAGCATGTTCCCCAGTTTCCCTGGCTGCGAATTGGTGATACCACTCCCTGATCTCTCAGGTCAAAGCTGCTTGGTGCACCTTTGATGACACCGGTTCAGTCCATGTTATGGTACATATCCGTTTCGGAATCTCCAACTCGCACGGTCTGGATAGCTACATCAGCCAGCGATGTCTGCAGGGCTGCAGCCATCCTGCCATTGCTGCTGGCAGCAGCAGATGGTGAAGCAGTAGCAGAAGTGCTGCCGGAGCATCCGGTTAATACAGCTGCCGACACAGCGATAACGAAGCATTGCTTAATTGTCTTATTCATGTGGTTTCATCCGAATTTATCATGGACAATGATTGTACAGATGACCAAATCAAACAATCGGTTGAAATATCAGGATTTCTTTAATAAAAGTTTACAGCCATCATTGGCTTCACAAAATAGAAAATCATCGATAAAATCAATTGAAACCATGAATGGTATCAGTTCCGGCACCTCGAGAATGAAGTGCTGATAAAGTATGACAGTGTGCAGAATCCTTAAT
>SABF01000507.1 GCA_009929095.1 Erysipelotrichia bacterium | reverse complement strand
TGTGTCTGGTCCAGAGCGCACCACTTGCAGGCTTCTCGCTTGCCTTCATACGCATAGTTCAGAGGTGGATCGCAGAATTGAGGACCATAAGAAGCTGTAGAGGCTCTGCCATCAGTAAAGGAGGAAATTGATGTCATCTCTTGTCATAATGATAATATTCATAATATCAATACTTCTGGCAATCCCGGTTTCAATATCCCTCGGGATAGCATCGGTGCTTCCCGGAGCATTCGACCCTTCCTTTACTGCGAGCGGGCAGTTTGTGATACGCTCCATGGTAGGCGGGATAGACAGCTTTCCGCTGATAGCGGTTCCCATGTTCGTGCTTTCCGGCATAATAATGGCAAGAGGCGGCATCTCAGAAAAGATATTTGATGTGTTCTCACTGCTATTTGGGAGGTTTCCCGCAGGAATACCCTGCTCGGTTGTGGCAACCTGCATGTTCTTCGGGGCAATATCAGGATCAGGCCCGGCAACAGTCGCGGCAGTCGGCAGCATGACCATACCCGTGCTCACAGCTCTTGGATATGACCGCAAGTTCAGCACCGCGATAGTAGCAGTAGCCGGCGGAATCGGGGTCATAATCCCTCCGAGCATCCCGTTCATAATGTATGCAATGGCATCAGGCCAGTCCGTCAGCAGTCTGTTCATTGCCGGCATAATGCCGGGTCTGCTGATTTCACTGTTAATTATGATTTACTGCATTCTGTACTGCATAAGGAACGGCGAAGACCGGACCCTTATAGATAAAAGGATTCAGGAGCTCCATGACAGGGGAATATCAAGTGTCATAAGAGACAGCCTGTCTGCACTCATGGCTCCTGTAATAGTGCTTGGCTGCATATATGCCGGCATCACATCTCCAACAGAGGCCGCCGTGATATCCGTATTCTACTCTGTTGCCGTAAGCATGCTGATTTACAGAAGCCTCAGAGTTTCAGACATGAAGGAGATAATATCGGAGGCTATACGCACATTCACGCCCATACTGTTCATACTC
>SABF01000128.1 GCA_009929095.1 Erysipelotrichia bacterium | reverse complement strand
TATTTGCAGATTGTCTGCACTTGCTTACTAATCATGAACCAGGTAATGAATTTCATGTTGTTCCAGAAGTTAAAATCCCAGGAGGTAATGTTGACTTCTTCTTAGCCTCTGTAAGAAATGGAAAGGTAAGAGATTTTGTGGGTATAGAACTGCAAACAATGGATACAACAGGTACTGTATGGCCAGAGAGACAACGTTTTCTTAGGGAGGTAAATATCATTCCCAGTGACGACGCAGAGCATTCAGTCAGACCATATGGTATTAACTGGAAGATGACTGCCAAAACTATTTTGGTTCAAACAGTCGAACACCAATCAGAACACTTTTTGTGGATGATCTTTGTGTGCATTCTTCTGCCAGAGGATCTCATATTGGCAAAGCACTTCTGGAATATGCAGAACGATATGCATTGGAAAAGAATTGCTACAATTTGACACTGAATGTATGGTCATTTAATCAGCGGGCAGTCAGGTTCTATGAAAATGCCGGCTTGAAGCCGATGGAAACAACAATGGAAAAAATCCTGGTGAAATAATAAAAGCCATTGACCGGCTTTTATTTAGAGCATTTCTTTCAGGAGAATAGATCCGCTGCGATCAGGATTGACTGATACAAGGCAGGCTTTTACACCGGTATACTCTTCGATGTACTTTACATAGTTCTGACAGTTAAGAGGCAGATCTTCCCATTTTTCAGTATGAGAGATGTCTTCTTTCCAGCCGGGAAGATTGACATAGACTGGAACAGCACTGCCATAGTCCTTCAGGGAAGCAGGAATTGTGTCGTATACTGCACCGTTGATCTGATAGCCGGTGCAGACAGGGATGCTGTCATAGCCGGAAAGAATGTCAATTTTTGTTATGGCAAGATCAGTCAGACCATTCAGTCTTACTGCCTGCTTCAATACTGGAAGATCAAGCCAGCCGCAGCGACGGGGGCGGCCCGTTGTAGCACCGAACTCACCGCCTTTTACACGAAGTTCATCACCGATTGGATTGGTTTGCTCTGTTGGAAAAGGTCCTTCTCCGACACGGGTGCTGTATGCTTTGCAGACACCGAATACTCTGTTAAGTTTATTATAAGATACACCAGCACCTGTACCGACTCCAGCTGAAGTAGGTGAGGAAGAAGTAACATATGGATATGTACCGTAGTTGATATCCAGCATATTAGCCTGAGCACCCTCGAAAAGAACCCGTTTTCCGCTGTCAAGAGCTTTATTTACCTTGTCAACTGCGTCGCAGATCATTGGAATGATGCGTGATCTGATATCTGAAAACTGCTGAAGCATCTCATTGTAGTCAAATGGCTCGCCGCAATAGATCTTTGTGATTTCCTCATTCTTCAGTTCCAGAACGGACCGAAGCTTTTCCTGGAATACATCCCAATCCTTCAGATCGCATACTCTTAGACCTATGCGATTATATTTATCTGCATAGCAGGGGCCAATTCCATTTTTAGTGGTACCAATCTTACCTGATCCGGCACGCTTTTCCATAAGTTCATCAAGGCGCAGATGATAAGGCATGATCAGATGAGCTCGATCGCTGATTTTAACATTAGAACAGCTATGGCCTTCTTTTTCGAGAGTATCGATTTCACTCAGAAGTACAAATGGATTAACGACAACTCCAGGACCGATGATGCAGTCAGCTTTATCATTCATGATACCCGATGGAAGCAGGTGCAGTACTGTTTTCACACCATTGACTACAATTGTGTGACCAGCGTTATTACCACCCTGAAATCTGACGACCATATCCATGTGAGTGCCAAGAAGATCTACTACCTTTCCTTTTCCTTCATCGCCCCACTGTGCACCAACAACAACATATCCTGACATGTGAATTCTCCTCTTTCTCCACAAAACGCTGTTATCATAGCACAACAGCAAAGGTCTGAAAATGCAATCACCATTCGTGCAGGAAGGCATCATATTTGATAAAATGATTGATGAGGTGAAATATGGACAGCCAAAACGAAAAAAAAGAGCCTGGAAAAGCATTTGAGAAGTTTAAGGAAGCACATGATATGGTCATTCATCTGAATGCCAAATCCTGCGTAAAGAAGACAATTGGCATTGTCTCCGGCAAGGGAGGAGTAGGCAAGTCCTTTGTGACTGCAGGACTTGCATCAGAGATGCAAAGAAGAAAGCATGCCGCTGCTGTACTGGATGGAGATATCACAGGTCCTTCCATGGGCAAGGCATTTGGAGTTAAGGAAAAACTCTATGGCAAGGATGATCTGATTCAGCCGGCTATCACGAAAAGCGGAATCCAGCTTGTATCCTCCAGCATGATGCTGGAACATGAGGACCAGCCGATCATCTGGCGCGGACCAATGGTGGCAGGCGTACTGAAGCAATTCTATTCGGAGGTTTATTGGAATCAGGTGGATTTCATGTTTGTTGATATGCCTCCGGGAACAAGCGATGTTCCGCTGACACTGTTTCAATCCATTCCGCTTGACGGAATCATTGTAGTAACAACGCCGCAGGATCTGGTTTCATCTATTGTGGAAAAAGCGATCACGATGGCGGGAATGATGAATATCAAGGTATTGGGACTGGTAGAGAATATGAGCTATGTGGAGTGCGACAGCTGCCATAACAAGATGTATGTATTCGGCAGATCGCACATAGCAGAAGTTGCAGAAAAATATCATATTCCGGTACTGGCAGAAATTCCGCTTCGAGCCGAGCAGGCAGAAGCAGTTGATCAGGGAAGAATTGAAGATATCAGAATTGGCGAACTGGATCCAGTTTGCGATGTGATTGAAAAACTCTGATTAAATTCACATAAGATTCACAGAAATCATTTAGGATAACTCTGTACAAAAGAGGGCAGAATGATGACTAGAATACTGGTAGTTGACGACGAAGATAAAATCCGTCAAATGATTCGCAAGTACGCTGAATATGAGGGATTCAAGGTAGATGAAGCCTGTGATGGCCTGGAAGCGGTTGACCGATGTGCCAGCACACATTATGACCTTGTTGTGATGGATATCATGATGCCGAATCTAGACGGCTTTTCAGCATGCAAGGAAATCAAGAAAGCAAATCCGGATATTCCTTTCATCCTGCTGTCCGCACTCGGCGAAGAATATGACAAAGTACACGGATTTGACATTGGGGTTGATGATTATGTTGTCAAGCCATTTTCCAGCAAGGAACTGATGATGCGCATTCATGCAATTCTCAAGCGAGTGCATCCAGCAGCAGCTGATACAGACAGCTTTATTCTTGATGGAATGGAAATTGACTACTCAGCCAGAATTGTATCAATTGACGGACAACGTGTGCAGCTGTCACCGAAAGAGTATGATCTGCTGGCATATCTGGTAAAAAACATGGGCATTGCACTGACCAGAGAGCAGATTCTTCAGAGTGTCTGGGGCTATGACTTTTTTGGCGATGATCGAACACTCGATACTCATATTAAGCTGCTGCGAAGGAATCTCGGTGATTACAGCAAGTATATTGTTACACTGAGAGGAGTCGGTTATCGCTTTGAAAAAGAAAATTAGCCTGAAGTGGAAAATTGCCAGATATCTGATTCTTTTTGCGACAATTCTGATTGCACTTATCTGGGTTTTTCAGATTGCATTGCTGCAGCCGATGTATCAGCAGTATAAAGTATCAACTGTAAAAAATGCCGCAAATGAAATTGTTGATAATTTGGATTCTGACAGATTGACCAGCATTATCTATTCGGTATCAGCTCAGAATGATACCTGTGTGCGCATTATCAATGCCAGTTCTGACGTTCAGTCCGGCAATATGGGATGCGTCCTTTATCGAATGAATTCAAAGGAAATTCTTCAGCAGGTTGCACTTGCAGAAGAAAACAGCGGATCTTATCTGTACACTTCCAGCGGCAATGATATTGCAATGCCTGGAAATGAAGGCTTCAAGAATATCATGTATACAAGGATTGTTGATACAGCTGGAGGCAGAAATATTGTCATGGTGTATTCCGGTGTATCGCCAGTCAATGCGACAACAAAGACGCTGAGTTCTCAGCTGGTCTGGATCACGCTGTTTGTTGTGGTAGCGATTGTCCTGCTGACATTTTTGATGAATAAAACAATTTCTAAGCCACTGACAGAAATAACCGATAAAGCGAGAGAGCTGCCAAGGGGTGAATTTGAATACAATTCAAAGAATGAACAGTATGAAGAAGCCCAGCTGCTGAATGAAACACTTACTCAGGCAGCTGCAGATATAAAGAAAGCCGATCAGGCAAAGCGTGATCTGATTGCAAATGTTTCTCATGATCTGAGAACACCATTGACGATGATCAGCGGATACGGTGAAATGATGCGAGATCTTCCTGGTGAAAAAACGGATGAGAATATTCAGGTAATTATTGATGAATCCAATCGTCTGACTGCACTTGTAAACGATCTGCTGGATCTGTCGAAGATGCAGTCTGCAAAGATTGCATTGAAACAGACTGATTTCAATCTCTCTGACATGATTGAAAATCAGATGAAAAAGTATGATGTTTATCGTATTCAGGAACATTACGTATTTGAGTCAGATGTTCCGTCTGACATTATGGTACATGGCGACGATCAGCGAATTGAACAGGTACTAAACAACTTCATCACAAATGCAATTAACTATGGCGGATCTGCAAAACATATGATTATCCGCTGCAAGTTAATCAATGAAAAGGCAAGGATCGAAGTTCAGGACTTCGGCGAGGGAATTCCGGCAGACAAAATCAATGATATCTGGGATCGCTACTATAAGATTGACAAGAAACATGTACGTGTCTCCAATGGATCTGGAATTGGTCTGGCTATAGTCAAGCAGATTCTTGATCTGCATCACGCTGCTTATGGCGTAGAAAGCAAAGTCGGGCACGGAAGCACATTCTGGTTTGAACTGCCGCTGTCTTGCACTGTACAAAAAGAGAAGTCTTCAGCTGATGAATAAATATCGCAAGCGAATCGGACTTGGCTGAAATATACCCATTTTGAGAAATAAAAAGTATAATAATGACAGGAGGTTTAGGAAAAATATGAAAAGTATAAAAGGTACTGAAACAGAAAAAAATCTGAATACCGCATTTGCTGGAGAAAGCCAGGCACGCAATAAGTACGACTGGTGGGCTAGTCAGGCAAAAAAAGACGGTTATGAGCAGATTGCTGATTTCTTCAGTCTAACTGCCAACAATGAAAAAGAACATGCAAAGCTCTGGTTTAAATATCTGCAGGGCGGTTCCATTCATCCGACAGAGGATAATCTGACTCAGGCTGCTGCTGGTGAACATTATGAGTGGACTGATATGT
>SABF01000127.1 GCA_009929095.1 Erysipelotrichia bacterium | reverse complement strand
GCATATCCATCAAATTCAGCAGCGGCTGCGGCAGCGACACTGTCTTCAGATCGGAAGAAGTGTTGTAGAACATTCCGCCATCTTCGGGAGAGGACCAATACAGAACATATGTATCATTCCTGCGATCATAGAATCCTTCCGGAGCCCAGGCCTGGATTTCTTTCATGGTCAGCTCGCTTGATGAAGTATTAACCTGAATCAGACGCTCATTGGTGTATGCAACAAAATCAGATGTATCAAAGGCATAGATCGAAGGATTGTCATAACCTTCAGTCGCAATCACAGTAAAACCGCCGTCCTTTCTGCGGATTACAGAAGGATCTCTCAGTCTCTTTGTGCCAAGAGATGCCTGCAGCACTGAGGCATCATTGTTGAGATGATACCAGTATTCGCCATCAAAGGAAAAGGCCAGCTTCAGAGTCTCGCTATCCTCATCTTTCTTAGTGAAGTAAGTCATTACATAACCGGCACATTCATCCAGCAGTTTGATACGATCAAAATCATATTCCGTGCCATCGGAAAGAGAGGCATGCAGTACAATGGATTCATACTCCTCAGCCCCCTCTGTTTTATAAACCGCATTATCCGTGATCTTTGCATGTCCGCTGCCAATACTCCATACAATGGATGTGCCTTTCTCCGTAACGGATGGAAGAACATCTCCCTCATTCATAAATGAATCCAGGAAGCGATTCAGCCAGACCTCATCCTCTTCCTTTACTTCAGAAGCTGTGCCGGACGCAGTTGAAGCATCTGGTGCTGCAGTCGCATTGGGGTTTGATACATAAGTTCCCTTTGATCCGCCGGAGCATGCACTTAATAAGGACAGTACTGTCAATGCCACAATCACCTTTTTCATATTTTGTGATCCTGTTCTATTCACAGTACGATTATAACAGAGACACGGATTCCGCACCTGAATAAGACCGCGATGAATATTCCTTCCCCGGATAACTCCATAGAAAAGGATCAGAAACTGTCGCTCCTGATCCTTTTACGTTTAGTCAATGAAATTACTTGATGATGGCTTCGAGCCATTCTGCCGGCTTCTCATAGCCAAGCAGTTTGACGACTGTTGCTGCGACATTGGCAAGACCGAGATTCTCGTCTTCCTTCATCTCAATGCCCTCCGGTCCGTTATAGATGGCAAACGGAACCTTGGCAAGAGAATGGGATGTCTTGGCCTTTGGTGTTCCATCCGGGTTCATGCCCTTATCATACATTTCATCAGAGTTGCCATGATCTGCTGTAACAATCAGAGTATAGTCTGCTTTTCTGCAGGCATCCATGATGCGTCTCAGAACAAGATCTACACTCTCAACACCGATGACAGTTGCTTCGTAGTTGCCGGTATGTCCGACCATGTCACCATTCGGATAGTTGCATCTCAGGAACTGATACTTGCCGGATTCAATTGCTTCAACCATGTGATCTGTTACTTCACATGCCTTCATCCATGGCTTGCGCTCAAACGGAATGATATCAGAAGGAACTTCTTCCCATGTCTCAAGCTTGTCGCTGAATTTCTCTGAACGGTTGCCATTCCAGAAATACGTTACATGACCGAACTTCTGTGTTTCAGAGCATGCATAGCTGCATACTTCTTTGTTCACCAGGAACTCGGACATTGTGTGCTCAATATGCGGAGGTTCAACCAGGAAATTGTTCGGAAGCTTCAGGTCTCCATCATACTGCAGCATGCCGGCATAATAGACATTCGGATACTTCTGACGGTCAAACACCGTGAAATCCTTATAGTCAAATGCCTTGGAAATTTCTACTGCACGATCGCCTCGGAAGTTGAACAGAATGACAGAATCGCCGTCATCGATGGTGCCTGCCGGCTTACCATTTTTAGCAACGACAAATCCCGGAAGGAACTGATCAGTGAATCCGCCTTCATTGCGATATGTCTCAATTGCTTCAGTGGCTGAGGCAAACTGTCTGCCTTCACCCTGTACGTGAATTCTCCAGCCCTTTTCAACCATGGACCAGTCTGCTTCATAACGATCCATCGTGATGACCATACGGCCGCCGCCAGAAGCGATGCAGGCATGGAAGTCAGAATCGTTGAGTTCCTTCAATACGTCTTCCAGCTGATCGATATATGTCAGTGCAGAAGTTTCCGGTACATCACGGCCATCCAGCAGTGCATGTATACGTACTTCTTTGACGCCTTCCTTCTTGCATTCCTTAATCATTGCAATCAGATGATTGATATGAGAATGAACATTGCCATCAGATACCAGTCCGAGGAAGTGCATCTTGCCGCTGTGATCTTTCACATAAGCAACAGCATCTTTCCATGTCTTTGACTCAAATATCTTTCCGGATTCAATGGACTCATTGACCAGTTTTGCGCCCTGGGAGTAGATCTGTCCGCAGCCAAGTGCGTTATGTCCAACTTCTGAGTTGCCCATGTCGGAATCTGAAGGAAGTCCGACAGCTTTGCCGGATGCCTTGATGGTCGTGTGCGGCCACTTTGTCATCAGTTCATCAATCTGTGGTTTATAGGAATGCATCACTGCATTGCCCATGTCTTTGTCGGTCCAGCCGACACCATCCATTACTACCAGTACTACCGGTTTGCTCATAGTTTATGTCTCCTTTTTATACCGCTGTAATAGTAACATTTTTGAGAATCAATTCACAGATTCGTGCTTTCACAATCTGATTTCTTATGAAATCCCATGAAATACTCAATCTTTTCCGCAATCGCTGTATCAGATTATCTGCATCAAGGCATGCCATGAAAACATCTATTCTGCAAGAATCCATCTAAACTGGCTTAACATGTACATCGTGTTTTGCCGAGGCTCTGAAGATATAATACTCCCTAGTGGAGATCATTTTGCAGCACTTTACATATACCAGCATGAATTTTATATATACTCAGCAGTCGTAAAACCGGCAAATGAATGCCCACGATCTGCTTTCTTATACATGGTCATGGTATGAACGCAGCATTTGCTCATTTACAAGCCTATTTCCTGATGTTCAGTGCGCTTAAGCACTATCTTCTCCTCGACCAGGGCAAAATACAGCGCATTATATAATTCAGTATCACAGAATACCTCAGTTTTACTTTCAGCTTCCGAGTAAATATTTACACAGACAGCGCTGTCAGAAAGCCATAATATACAAATGCAGCAGCTATAAACAGGATGATCATTGGCATTGTTTTAGAGATCAGCGTTCCCAGTGGAATATGGTAGTCTTCAGCACACAAAGTCAGACAGATATGAACAGGAGAAATCTGCATTGCTGCGTAGTTCATACACATTAGCAGCAGAAACAAGGGCAATGCATGTTCTGGCGATACCGATTCCATTGCCATCGGCATGCACAGAATCACCATCGCCTGACTTCCGGCAACAATTGTTCCAAACAGGAAAATGCATGCATAGACAAGAAATGTCGGAATTGGAATGTTCTGGAAAAATTCCGGCAGAATTGATATTACCCCAGATGCCGCGAGAAGTTCTTTGAAGATCATTATCAAAAGTGTGCTCAGCAGCAGTTTCCATTCAAACGCGGTCTGAAAGAATGACTTCAATTCTGAAACAATAAAGTGATTGACGAAGATGTCAATAATGATGCAGATTAGAACAGCAATATAAACTGGCATGCTGAAAACCAGGATCAGTAGAATTGCCAGAACTATCGGCCAGATACTTTCAGCTAGCAGTTTCCAGTAATACTGTTTTATATGATCTGCCTTCATGCCGGTGTCCTTGGGAATCCGTCTGAGATAGATTATGTATCCAACCGCAAACAGCGCAATGATCATTGGCAGCATTCCCAAAAGGAATGCACTGACAGTAACTGCACCGTTTGTTAAGCCGATAGCAATAAATATTGTTGTATAAGTAGGCAGAAAGCTTTCTGAAATATGTCGAAAATATGAAGTGATCGCAGCCTTCTCTTCTGTCTCAAGATATTCGCCAACGCTGTCTCTGACAATCGGACCGCAAATCAATACTGTGCTCGCAGATGGCAGACAGCCCAGCAGAAACGGAACAAGCGAGGCATTGATTCTGCGATTGTTGAACAGGCCATTCAATGCTACCCGGGAATTGCTCAGATTATTTCGATTCTCCATCATTCGCTGCAGATATGTTATGAAGTAGAATACCAGCAGTGTCTGGATCGTACCAGCACCGCTTGCGCCTTTCCATATTGCAGATAACGCTGTACGCCACGGAAGCTGATACAGAAACACAGTACCAACAGAAGCCGCAATAATTGCGGCCATCAATGGTTTCTTCCTCTGCATGACAAAGATAATGATTCCGAAGATGACTGCAAGTTTCAGCACACTGACCGTAACTGCATTCATATCCGGTTCTCCGATACATTACAGATACAATGCATTATCTTTACGCTTTCCTGCTGTCAGCTTCAGCATCGTCTCTACCGCCAGCATCATCTTTCCATCCAATGCTCTTGCATGAGTCGGGCAGGCAGATATACAGCGCATACAGCCGATACAGGAATTCAAAGTCTCTTGTGGCTTGCTGGCTGGGATTGCTCCGATTGGACATACCGCTGCGCATATACCGCACGTTGTACATTGATCACTGACTTTGATCTTCATACTGAATGATCCGCGTTTCTTATATGGATAGTTTCCGGGAATGACTTGTTTACAATAACTTCTGGATTCAATCTTTTTCTGAATCTGCACAGCATAGTCTTTCAGCTGCTGCCGATCTTCTTCGTCCGGTCTTCCTCTGGCAATATTTCTGGCAATGGAGTGTTCAGCAATCAGAGCTGCTCCGGCAATGACTTTGAAGCCGCGTTCTTCTAATTTATCTGTCAGTTCCAGTAGTGTATCTTCCTGAGCTCTGTTTCCATATACTGTTAAAGCCACAGCTCCTGCACCATTTCCATTAATCATTGAAAGACGACTAATGCATAATTCCGGTACTCTTCCACCATAGGAAGGAACTCCGACAAAGCAGATATCATCCGAAGATATTTGCACGTTAGTTCTATCAAACGCCGGATCTTTCAAATCCACCGTTTTAGTTTCACCGCTCAATCCGTTCATCAGCAGATCTGTACACTTTTCTGTTCCGCCGGTTGGGCTGAATATTATCTTGATATACATATAACTCCTCTTCCCTTTTTCTTAATTTTAAATGCCGGTATCTGATCCTTAAGGAACCAGTATATCGGCATCTGCTGTTTAGAACTGTCGTATCAATTCATCAGTATCAGGCACTTCGTCGACCTTTGATGCATAGTTTACATATAGCAGTTTACCGATCTCATCTATCACAAACGCTGCTGGAAGCTGAAGCTCGTCGCCTTCATAAGCGCCAT
>SABF01000506.1 GCA_009929095.1 Erysipelotrichia bacterium | reverse complement strand
CCCTAGAAACATTGCATGCATCGTAGAGAGAGTTGAACAAATCCGGCTTCGGCAATGCTCCCAGCAGTCCTCTTTTATACTTTTCAATCAAATCAGTGGTCTCTCGAATGCCGTCTTCGCCGGCGCTGAATTCTGACAGCGAGAAGAGATAGGCGTGATCACTGTCCTTGTGGGAAAACCATATCTGCTCCTTCCTGAACAACGTGCGGCAATCCAGCAGCGACACATCATGGACAGTGGCAATCAGCTGCGCCCGCTGGTTCATCTCGTTGTTGAACATCGCGATGATTTCGCGTGTCAGCTTGAAATGAAGGCTGTTGTCCAGTTCGTCGATGACGAGAATCCGCCCCTGTTCCAGAGCATCCAAAACATAGCTTGCCAAAGCCGCAATCTTCTTTGTGCCAGTGGAATCAAACAGGATACTCGGCACGGGAATCCCCTTATAGACGGAGACCAGATGCAGTTTGTCCTTGAATGACTCTCTGAGGCGAATGGATGCCTCTTGCACATTGTTCCTGTCAGACAGTTTCTGCATCATCTCAAACTTGTACGCTGCTCCAAACTCCTCTTCTGTCAAATATTTGTAGTCATTGAGGAACAAATCGGCGTTTTTCATGAAATCGGCAATTTTCTGACGCTTTTCCGGAGTTGCCTTCATCATTTCAACCGTCTTCTCAAGCGGGATATTGTTCATGTCGAGGACATCAATGCTGCTGACGAACGCAGTCAGCAGATGTTTGATAGTTCCCATTGTCGGAAAACGTGACATGTCCAGAACATGCATGAGTAGATTGCCTTTGGAGGCCAGTTCCATCATTTCCGTCAGTTTCCTGTCTTCACTTTCGTTCTTGTTCTCAATGGTATCACGAAGCAGCCAGACTTTCTCCTTGCGATTCCCGTTCTGATCCCGTAGAACTTCTGCAAAACGCTCATAGACGTATTCAGCGCTGACCGTGTCATACTTGATGGCATACAGGTATTCATGACCGTCTGCCGAAAAGGTGACGGC
>SABF01000126.1 GCA_009929095.1 Erysipelotrichia bacterium | reverse complement strand
GCAATCACAGTCAATATACTAGCTGTTAGGTCATGAACTGCAGCGGTCTGACGAATCAGATCGCTGCTTTCTCTGTCCTAACTGGTTTTGCGGCATATAAAAACTTGAGGAACTGATTCTCCTCAAGTTTTAGTTTGAAGTTATCCGGAATTGAGATTCAGACTATTTCTTTGCGATTATCTTGAAGAATGCATAGATATACTGAGCAAACATATAGACACAGAATACCAGGACGATGTAATCACAGACCAGCATCCACGCTGAAGCACCGATCTGATACCCATTAATGACCATCAGGATGCCCAGAGCAAGATATGCTGCGGCAAGTGACAGTGTTCGCATCGAATTGCTTTCTTCAATCAGCGACTGAATACGGGAACGCTTCTTTTCCGGCTTGAAGTTTGTAATGCAGGTCAGTGATGGAAGGAAACTGGCACGGAAGCGCCATTCCAGCAGGGCATAGAATACTATTCCGATCAGAAGCATCAATCGCCAGTCAACATTGAAACTGAGGCCCAGCATGACTACCGCAATGGCAATCGGCAAACGGTTATGATAAAGCGAGAACCCGCCGGTATCTTTTTCCCTGATAACGTAACCGCACTTTGTGGATGGCACATAGAGAATATTCTGTCCGTGCTTATCCTGATAGATATTGTGGCCGCTGACTGCAGCTCTTCTGCTGTTGGCTGACTGTTTGTAATTGCTCATCGATTGACGCTCCCCTTGTCTAGTTAATTCAGTTTAGAACTGTGCTTTGCCTTTGCAGAAGGTTTCTTCTACAGAGTAATCGTTATTGAGCACGGCAATGTCTGCATCGTAGCCAACACTGATCCTGCCGATGTGATCATTCAGTCCAAGCATAGCTGCCGGGTTGATCGTGCAGGAATTCAGTGCAGTCTCGAATGGAACCTGAGCTTTCTCAACAAGATTGCGCAATCCTTCGTTAGTCTTCATTGTACTGCCTGCGAGGCTCTTTGTCTCGGTCAGATGTGCAGAACCATCCGGATAAATCACAATTTCATGTCCGCCGAACATGAATTTTTTGCCGGCTTCGAATCCTTTGCACATCAGAGCATCAGAAATCATGATGCCATGATCCTTGCCTTTGCACTGGAAGAAGATATGAAGTGCTTCCGGAGTGGAATGATTGCAGTCGCAGATCACTTCACTGTACATGCTGTCCAGACGAAGAGCTGCACCGGTAACGCCGTTGGCACGATGATTGAACGGACTCTGACCGTTGAAAGTATGTGTAATGGATTTTGCGCCATTGGCTTCAGCGAGAATTGCTTCCTCAAAGGTAGCGCCGGAATGACCGATGGATACAGCAACGCCATGAGTGCTGCAGTAGCGAGTCAATGCGAAGTCCGGATCATGTTCTGGAGCCAATGTAATGATCTTAATCAGGCCTTCTGCTGCTTTCTGGTATTCTTCAAATTCTTTGACAGATGAAGCAACGATCGCTTCTGGCGGCTGCGCTCCCTTGTATTTCATATCAAGATATGGGCCTTCGAAATGGATGCCAAGAATATCAGCGCCCTTGGGATTCTGCTTCTTGACTGCAGCGACGTTTTTGACTGCCTTGAGAAGCACCGGCTTCAGTTCTGTAATGGTAGTGGCCATGATACCCGTAACACCTTCACGTACAACATTCTTGACCCAATTTTTCAGACCCTTCGGATCTGCATAGTTGGTGTCAAACCCATATGCACCGTGGCAGTGAATATCCAGAAATCCCGGAACAATTCGACGATCGCCATAATCATGATTTGGTTTCTTGGTATTATACGGATAAACACGAGTAATAATTTTGCCTGTAATCTCAATTTCAGCAGGGTAGAAGTCTCCGCCGAGCCAGACTCTGGTACTTTGAATCAGCATAATTCAGTTTTCCTCCTGCGCAGAAAGCGCTGTTTGATTCTATTCCTATACTAATTTAGCACGAAACTGCATCATTCATTTGTACTTTTCGGTATACGTTTGTCAACTTTTACCGAAATTGTTCCAAAAGTAGTATCCCATGACTATAATCGAAAATGTAAGAGGTCACTTACCTGAGGAGGGAAAATCCATGACTATCTTTAACTACACCGAAGATCAATTAAACAGCAATCATGCAATCTACACTGCTGTAGAGATTCACCAGCAGCCGGATACCTGGACAAAAACAGTAGAACAGGTTCGTATGCGCAGAGATGAGATCAAAGCGTTCCTGAACAAGATTACATCACAGCCGGACTATGACATCGTTCTGACCGGTGCCGGAACCAGCGAGTTTGTCGGAAATGCTCTGTTTTCCTATCTCAATCGCCTGACTGGCTACAAGGTTAAGTCCTACGCTTCCACTGATCTGACTCCGACACCGGAGAATTACATCTGTCCGGATCGTCCGACTCTGCTGATCAGCTTTGGCCGTTCAGGAGATTCACCGGAATCCGTTGGCGCTATTCAGTCCTGTGAAGCAGTTTCAGATAAAATATATCATCTGTTCATCACCTGCAACAAGGACGGAGCTTTGAGCAGACGCGCTGCCGAAGAGGGAGATCGCTGCCTTGCAATAGACCTCACACCGGAAACACTCGACAAGAGTTTCGCTATGACATCAAGTTTCTCCAACATGTATCTTGCAACAATTCTCTGCTTCAGCACAGATCATCTTGATCAGGCTGCAGCGGATGTAGCTGATGTAATCAGGACTGGTACAAAGCTGCTGAATGATGACTATGCTTACTTCAGGGATCAGGTTGATGGCTTTGACTTCAAGCGCATTGTATATCTTGGCACTAATACGCTCAAGGGAATTGCTCAGGAATCTGCACTGAAGATGCTGGAACTCAACGCTGGCAGAATTGTAACAATGTTTGATACACCGATGGGATTCCGCCACGGACCGAAGTCCATTGTCAATGATGACACTCTCACTGTTGTATATCTTTCAGATGGTGCATATCAGCGTCAGTACGAAATGGACCTGATCAAAGAGATGTCCGGTCAGCGCAAGGGAAACAAGATCCTTGTTGTATGCAACACACCGGAGCCGGAAGCTGAAAAGCTCGCTGATTTCTACTACAGTTTCAACGGTACATCTAAGGATAATATCCTCCTTGGACTTGACTTTGTTCTCTCTGCACAGCTGATAGCGCTGTTCAAATCACTGGCAAATGGAATCACACCGGATAATCCATGTCCGACAGGTGAAGTCAATCGTGTTGTAAAAGGTGTTACACTTTATCCGTATTCAAAATAAGAACTGACAATAAGGAGAGTAAATAAGATGATTGGAATTGTAATTACAGGCCACGGGAATTTTGCGACAGGACTGACCAGCTCAGTTAAGCTCATTGCCGGCATGCCGGAAAAGTATATCCCTGTAGATTTTGTCCAGGAAGACAGCACCGATGATCTCACCAAGCATCTCAAGGATGCATTTGAAAAGCTCAGTGACTGTGAAGACGGCATTCTGGTCTTTACAGATCTGATGGGCGGCTCACCATTCAAGATGAGCGTCGAACTGTCAGTAGCTCTGCAGGATAAATACAATATCCGCGTTGTTTCCGGTACCAACCTTGGCATGCTGATTGAAGCAAATATGTCACGCGGTTTCATGGAGGATGTTGATTCTCTGGCTGATATGGCTATTGAAACCGGTAAGCAGCAGCTGATCAAGTACACTTATACAGAACGCAAACAGGAAGATGACACTCCTGACAACGGAATCTGAAAACAGTCAGCGATAAGAAAAAACCAGGGCATCCTGGTTTTTTTGTGAGCAGTTTCTATTCATCTTTCTGATCATAGATTTTTTTTGAAAATTCAGTAGGGGTGATACCGTAACGCAGCGTGAATTTTCTGGAAAAATAATGAATCGAATTGTAACCAAGCATATTGGATATTTCCGATATTGTGTGATCGCCTTTACGAATCAGCACTCGGGAGCGATTGAGCTTTGCTTCATTGATGTATTGTTTTGGGGCGATGTTCATATTTTCCTTAAACAGGTTTTGCAGCGAGCTGCGAGAAATAGAAAATTGTTCATATAATTCAGAAATTGGCAGCGGTTCATACAAATGCAGATTAATGTATGAGAGTATCTCTTCCAGAAGTCTGCTCTCAAAGAACTGGTTGATCGGTGTAGTCGGAAGACCATGGTTGCTGTCACGATAATCAGTCTGAAGCATTTCAATAATCAATGATCGAAGACTTGTCAGCATTTGATCAAAATGATACGGTGCCTCATCATCGCTGGCCTTCACGAACTGATCAATGCAGGAAATCATGGTGCGCGAGAAGGTGAAGACACGATCCAGCACTCTGGCATTATCAATTCCGCTTGCCTGGAATACAACGGTTAGATAGGAACACGACTCATCGGATGATACTTTCTGATCATGGAATTCACCAGGACCATACAGCATGCACTGTCCTGACTTAATGACGTATTGTTTCCCCTGAACAGTAGTCTCGACTTCACCTATATCAACATAGGTTAGCTCATAAAAATTATGAACTTCACCCGGGAAGAAATAAGACGGTGCTTTTACAACATAGTAGTAAGCAACGATTTCAGTAATCGTGAAACGAGAAACAATGTGCTCATAAGGGATCGGGTGTTCAAGCCGCAGTGTTTTAGACCTGGCATTTGTCGGTACATAGGTACGATAAACAATTGAACCAATCATTGGTACAAGTGCAAAGTAATTGCCTGCATTGATGCAGATGGAACGATGCAGAGCAAAGCTTTCATGCTCATCCATGACAGGATTGCGGCAGATTCTAAGAAGAGCCATTCCTTCCATCGGCTCAATATAAATATTAGTGTTATAGGAACGCATCTCATAAACCGTATCAACAGTTTCTGTGTAGGTGGAAATAGCAAGCCCGCTCTTTCCTTTGAATGAATCTGACACCTTTCCAAATTTGAGATAGTTCGCACTGGTTGTCTTGTTGTACATTTCGGTATTCTTTTGTTGAAAAGTGCACCTTTCTTACCGAAAATATACCACAAATTTCACACGATGCTCACAAAACGCATAGAAAAATAAAATCATTACCGAAAAGTGCAACACTATTGGAAAAAAGTGTAAAGCATTTTGCAGTGGGAAAACATATGATACAGATAAGGAAACCGCAGACAGAGTTGACGCTGTCTACGCAACCGATTCAGTAAATTCATGAGTCAGGAAAGGAGAGGAGAGGCTGGAGATGCCAGATATCGTACTAACAAGAATCGACAATCGTCTGCTTCATGGTCAGGTCGCCACACAATGGTGCGGATCAATTGGAGCCAATCTAATCTTGATTGCAAACGATGATGTCGCCGGCAATACCTTCCGTCAGGGACTGATGGACATGGCTGCAC
>SABF01000505.1 GCA_009929095.1 Erysipelotrichia bacterium | reverse complement strand
AAACTGTACTATGGAAATTATAAAGATGGCCATCTGAAGGGCACCGTAGAAATCGCAGACGGCCTGACCGTCTCTTCTAAAGTACTCAAAACGGATGATATTCTTTTCTACACGGATTCCGACGTCACAAGCGGCGCAGCCAAAGAAGCAGGCTGGGGACATGTGCAGGATAAGGCTGCCCCGGATTCTTCCACCTATAAGAATGTTCCCATCACGGGAAATCTGGATGCCGATGCAGTGCCGTCCCAGAAACCCTATGTGGACGCAGGCATTGTCCAGAAGGATGGAACCTATAAATTCACTTCCGATACTGTGCTGGAAACGACCAAAGACTACAGCACCATGATTGATGCCCAGAAGGATGTGGTCATCGATGCGGCAGGAAAGACGCTCACACTGAGAGGGACAATAGATACACCTTCCATTTCGACGGATGAACACGAAAGACTGGCCCTGATTCAGAGCGGCCAGGGGAAAAATCTGACCATCAATGCAGGAAAGCTGGTGCTGGATGCGGAACAGTCCACCAACGGCGGCAAGACATATGGCATGGCCATTGATGGCTCTACGAATTCCACCCATGTTACGATAAACGGTGATGTGGATGTGACCAGTACTTCCAAAGTGAAGAGCAGTATGGGCGGTGCCTATGGCATCTGGGCCCGCGGCAGAGCGGTCATTGATATTCACGGCACTGTCACCATGAAGAAAGAAAATGGATGGGCCGTGGATTCCGACCAGAATGGATTCAGCTTCTATGGCTCCGGCGGCATTCTGTCTACCAGCGCCTGGGGAGCAGACCTGAATCAGGGTGCCACTATCAATGTGGATAATGTTGACCTTAAAGTTAACGGCAATGGTCTCTGGACCAATATCGGCGGCGGGATTATCAATGTTAACGGCGGTTCCGTGGAAGTCAACCCGAATAACGGCGTAGGCTATTCTGCACTGCTGGCAGAATGCGGCACTGTCAATATGAACGTCCTGAAAGATGCCGACGGAAATGTAACA
>SABF01000125.1 GCA_009929095.1 Erysipelotrichia bacterium | reverse complement strand
CCTTTATACAGTTCCACTCTGACCTTGGTATAGCCAAGACCGGAAATCGGATAGGTATCAATAAACTTGCGCTTGTCTACCTTGACCCCGTTGGCAGCCAGCTGTTCCACAATCTGTTTGGTGGAAACAGAGCCAAATACACGCTCTCCCTTGGAATTGACCTGAAATGTCAGCGTCAGCTTCTCCAGCCTCTTTGCCAGCGCTTCTGCTTCAGCCCGATGCTGATCATCCAGCTGCTTTGCCTCCTGCTGGTGCTCGGCAAGAATCTCTCTGGCCTTCTCCGTTGAAGCAACTGCCAATCCTCTTGCGATCAGAAAGTTGCGGGCATAGCCATCAGCGACTTCCTTGATCTCTCCCTTTTTACCTAGTTTCTTTACATCACTCGTCAATATTACTTTCATCTGTTTCTGCCTCCTTAAAGTAATCTTCTATATTCTGCTGCAGTTCCTTCTGCAGTGCATCGACACTGCATCGCGGTCTCTGCATCGCTGCTGCTGTCATATGACCGCCGCCCTTCATCTTCTCCATGATTACCTGCACATTGACTTTGCCATTCGAGCGGGCACTGATCGCAGTTTCATCATCTGAGTCATTGGCAATCACAAAGGCTGCCTCTACACTCTGTATTTCCAGAATTTCATCAGCGATCTGCGACATTACAGATCTTGTCAGAACCTTATCCTTGACTGCACAGATCACAACGCCTCTTCCGATATTGCGGCAGTCTGCCATGGCATTTGCCTTGGTATTGAATTCCTCATAGGAGTCTTTCAGATATTCATCGACAAGAAGCGGATCAGCTCCGAGCTTTCTCAGGCTGCTCGCCGCATCAAAGGTTCTTGATCCGGTACGGGTACGGAATCGGTTGGTATCAATTGTCATGCCTGCAAGCATGATCGTCGCATCGATGTCACTGATCTCGAGGCTGTTTGACACATATGGAAACAGTTCCGTGATCAATTCGCTGCCACTGCTGGCACCTGCCTCTATATACACAAGCACCGGCTTAATGCCCATCTCAGCAGTACGGCGATGATGATCGACGATTGCAATCTTCTTTGCGGATTCCAGAACCTTGGAGCCATTGGACTGTTTTATAGAATGATGATCAACCATGATGACCAATGTATTGTCCTGCAGCTGATTCAAAGCTTCGCCCTCTGTCACAAACCGGACTTCCTCGTTAAGCTGCTTTGAATTGGCATGCAGAGCCGCATTCAGTTTCTCTTCAATTCCGCCGGTTTTTGCGATGATGACAGACGGCTTATGCAGGGTTTCTGCAATGCGAGCCATGCCGATCGCGGAACCCATGCAGTCAAAATCCATCTCGCGATGGCCGCAGATGATTACATTGGAGGATCGGGAAATGAGCTCTCGGAACGTATGAGCCATGACTCTGACTCGTACACGGCTGCGCTTCTCGGTCGCTTCTGTAGAACCGCCAAAGTAAATGACATCTTCGCCAGCCTTCTGTACAGCAACCTGATCGCCGCCTCTGGACTGAGCAAGATCCATCAGTCGGGCAACCGTATCATCCAGTTCCGTATACTTTGCGATTCCTCTTGCAAAAGCCATGGACAGGGTGATGGACACTTCCTGCTTCTGAGCCGCCCTGCGGACGGTATTCAGCACAGAGAAATGATCAGCAGATATATCGCTGAATATCTTTTCGTTCAATACCAGGAAATAGCGGTAGTTGTTGACACGCTTGCACAGGATGCCATGATCCTTGCAGTAATCTGTCAGCGGTGAACGCACTGCTACGTTGATCGCAGATACAACCGACTCATCTTCATACTGCGTGCTCTCTTCATAGTTATCAAGCGATGCCATGCCGATGACTGCCCGTTCCTCATCATAAGAAACCTGGTAGTGTTCCAGATCGGTTACATCGCGGAAGAAGAGCACCTGCTCGTCCTCCTTGCGGGTAATTTCATACATGCGGTCGTCGAGCTGAACCTTAGTTCTGTCGGTATCGCCATTCAGAAGCGGTTCTGCTTCCGGCAGCCAAACCAGGATCTTTCTGCCGACACGATTGATTCCGCGCTGATCAAACAGATCGCTCATCCAGGTAATAATATGAGAATCATCGTAGAAGACCATGCCAATTTCGCCAAACAGATAAGCATCTTTAGCAGCATCTCCCAGTACATCTCTGACTCCGGTTGATGTGTTTTCCATCATTGATTCAAAACGGTCAAAGCAGAAGTAAAGTGCCGCTGCTTCCGCAATCAGAATCACTGTGGCAGACATAATGCCCTTGTCAAGTCCCATTCTGAAAATTACAAGCAGTGCTGCCTGCACGATTATAGCCAGAGCCATCCAGCGTTTCAGACTAGCCATTTTTTGCTGCATGAGTGCTATCTCCTTCAATCATTCTTTGATGCATATCTGTTGTTACATACAGAAATCCAAATATGGCTACCGGCAGTACAAACATAAAAAGCAGTAAAACTGCAGCGAAGCCAATCCACTTCCGGCTGCCGGGATTTCTGATAATGCTGATGGACATTATGCCAATGACTCCCATCACTGCCAGATAGAATACGCCGGCAATGCCAAGACACTGCATGACATTCTGCATTACACTGTCTGCCAGCGGACGATAAATCGAATAGTAGTATGCTACCAGTCCGGCAATGCCGGCATAGCCAAGCCACTTAGAGGGAAAGTAATCCTGAATCGGAAGAGCGGGTTCAACATGAATATGAAGCCGACGGAACATCAGCCGGGAAATCATATGTGTGACAAGTCCCTGCAGAACCCCTGACAGAATTGCAGAAATCAAAATCATATTGCGGATCATTGATGGAAGATCAATCGCTGCAGATGCCAGCGTAAGCCCGGTCTGTTCCATCGCCTGATTCATAACTGCTGTATACTGTGCCACTTCACTGCTGATATCATATCCAAACAGCGCTGCCAGAAGAACCGTACTGACGACGCTGATCACTGCACCGATCACCATGACAATGACAACCAGCCTGTGCTGATCCCACTTGTCATGAATTCCTGCGCCATATACCAGTCCCAGCAGAGATTCAGCTGTCACATAGAACAGTGTTGTCGGTGTACTGATCACCATGGCAAGAAGCACCATTGCGGCCAGTGTCATCCAGGATGGCTTCCATCCATACTTAGCTGCGAAGAACACCATGGGAAGCGGAAATAGAAACAGCAGATAATCCGCAAGAATCCCGCCAAATTGACGATCAATCAGCAGCAATACTCCGACAATGGCACACATCATAGCACCATCGGTGATTTTTCTAACGTCTTTGTTCATTTTCCTCCATTGCCATGAATAAAATGACTTTCCGGTTGCAGAATATTATAACATGCAAGACCGGACTATGCATTTTCACGCAATGCGGCCGGTTTTGAAAATGCAATTCTTATGCAGGCTTAACCAAAGAAAAAAAACAGCCGGATGCGTATAAACCGCCCTGACTGTTTTTTTCCTGAGGTCCTACTGATACCGGTCCTGTCCTCTGCCATGCATTTCGGAAGAGGCACCTTCATATGACTGCAGCAATCTTCGCAGCTGCTTCATGGTCATCTGCTGCACTTTTTCCGGGGTCAGAGAAGCGTCATACGCCGCCAGCTGTACATACATCTCATATTTCCCCACTGACATCCCTGAAGCATGCGCTTCATCCAGATTTTTGCTGTCCTGCATGCGGCATTCCACATTGCCCTGCTGAACATATCTCTGACAGCTGATGGTATCCACAATCCTCTGCACAGATCCGCCGTCCTCTGAAACAACGGTAATTATCGCTTCTTCACCGCTGTTCAGGCACGATACAATTGTCGGACTGCTCATCAGCAGATTCAGTGCATCCTCGTATGAGTGATACTTCAGATTCAGTGATCCGACCAGTTCTTCTGACTCCGCACCATATCCGCTGACCGTGACCACCTGATCAAATCTGTTGACGCCTATCTCCAGAGATGGATTCACATCTATCCCGATTGCATATACCGGAGTGAAATAAAACACAGATCCGCCGGTCAGCGTCAGAATCAGAGCGGCACAGGCAGCTGCGAATGTCAGAGCACGTTTTCTCTTTTGAGAACCAGGTTCTTTTCTGTTCTGTTCGAGAAAGTCCTTGGCGGAAGAAACCAGTTCTTCTTCGGCATGAACTTCCTGAAATGCCTTTCGCAGTTTATTCATCAATTTCTTCTCCCAGACTTTTCTTCAGCATTTCTTTTCCTCTGGCCAGCAGTGTGTACACTGTATTTACATTCCTGTGCAGAATCTCGGCCACCTCCACGCATGAATATTCTTCTATATAATGCAGGTAAATCACATCCTTGTATTTATCCGGCAGGGACAGCACCGCTTCATATACATGACGATAATCCTCCTGTTTCTGTCCAGCCTGCTCAATGACTTCATCAATCGAAACAGTATGCGTTCGAAAGAAGTCCTTCAGATGATCCCGGCAGGCATTGACACTCACCCGTATCAGCCATGCCTTCTCATGTTCAGGACTTTCAAATATGCCCTCGTACAGTACATACTTCAAAAAGACTCCCTGAAAGATATCCTGAGTGTCGCTGACATTCTTCAGGTGCACCATGCAGATACGGCGAACCATATCACCGTATTCTGCAATCGCACGATTGGTATCCTGTTCAGAACGCATTTCCTGCCTTAATTACTTTCCACAATAGTTATTGTTATAGAGGTGCTTCCCTGAGGGATTTCCGGTTCCATCGGCCTTGCGCAGACCATTCTGATTTCTCTGACTATGATATCCTGTTCTGGTGCCGTTTCCGCAATTATCACAGATGCCGTCTCCATTCTGATCCGCATACTGGCAGATGCCATTGTTTCTGACCTCATTCTGCTCTGCTAAAACCGGAGTAACTGCCGCACACATTGCAACGCCTGATGCCAGTACTGCTTTCATAATTCTCTTCATATTTTCCTCCTCGGCTGATCGCCTTCACAATTAATACGAATGAATCAGGCAGATCCTTTCAGATTCAGAAGAATATATTCAGAATATTTTATTCAGCATCTTTTACAGTATAAAAAAGAAGCATTCCCGCTGTCAGTCCGCTTTGATGCAGACTGGCAAAAGGAAATGCTTCTGATTGTTCCGGTTACTCTCCGACGTAGGACAGAAGAGCCATCTGACGAGCACGCTTGATCGCAATTGCCAGCATACGCTGGTACTTTGCCTTGGTGCCGGTAACGCGGCGTGGAATAATCTTTCCATTAGCGCCGACGAACTTCTTCAGAAGCTCAACATCCTTATAGTCAATATAAGTAACGTGATTCTTCGTGAAGTAGCAGACCTTGCGGGTGCTCATTCTCTGTTTTCTGAATGCCATGTCTGTTCTCCTTTTTT
>SABF01000124.1 GCA_009929095.1 Erysipelotrichia bacterium | reverse complement strand
GAACAGAAACTCGTATATCAGCTGGATGATGAACAGGATAATTATTAGGATTATGGTATTGCATCACATACTTGTTCACTGAAAGTTCACTTACTATTCATATTTTGTTAAGAGACCGATATTATCCTTGTAACTATAAACAAGGAGGTCGATAAGGCTGAAAACACATCAGCATTCATGCATGACAGAAATACACATAATTATCTTTCCCCCCAAAATAAAGATAATCATTATCACGGAACCTCTGATCCCATCAGAGGTTCTATTTTTATAATCACTATTAAAAAGCGGATCTCATGAGATCCGCTAGTGATGATTTCTTGTGACGTAGCGCAGCAGCTTAACGATGCCATAACTGGCTGTCCAGTAGGCTATAAGAAGAATCAGCGGCTGGCTGGATGCTTCTATATGCATGAATGTCAGGAATAAAATGACAATAGTAATTGAGATCAGAAGATCTACAATCTCGGATTTAGGATCAGCAAAGAAATCAGATCCCACTTCATTGTCTTGATTCGGATGAGTATTCCATTCATTTGATGTCATCAATGATTCACCTCCATATCATCTGAATCAGCAGATTAATAATATTCATATTGATTTAAAAAGTGAATGAATACGTCAATGACATTATTATTAATCGGCTGCGTAAATAATTCAAGTGTGGATGAATGCTTATTCATCCGCATATGATCTATAGGATACAGAATTGTATTGATGTTCAGGATTGAGTTCTGTAATTATCAAATACCGGCTGGACTCAGGAATTTCTGTACTGATATACGCCTGATTTGTTCAGGGCAGACATGACAGATGGAATCAGTACAAACTGAAGAATGATTCCTGGAACAGCATTCAGAACTGCTCCGGCAATGAATGCCTGTATGGTAAAAGAATTTCCATGCAAGCTCAGAAGCATGATTTCCGCTGCACCCCATACCACTCTGCCGGCAGCCATTGCGATCAGAAGACTGATGAATACAGCTTTGATATTCTGTTTTTTAAATCTGTTGTAGATCAGACCAGATATCAGCCCATAGGTGCATAATTCAAATGCCATAGCCGCCGCAACAGGATACATAGGAGGCATGCCAAATATCATTGAGCGAAGCAGCGGTGCAGCCAATCCGACAATGGCACCAAAGAAAGGGCCGCAGATAAGCCCGCAGAGCAGAACTGGCAGATGCATTGGCAAAAGCATGCTGCCGAACTGCGGAATCTGGCCGGTGAGAAACGGAAGGACAAGCGCGAGTGCAAGAAACATCGCGGCTAAAGAAAGATTTCTGACAGAAGATCTGTTTTTCATATGTTCTCTTTTCTACTGTTTAAGACAAAAAAACAGTTCTGCCTGGCATTGCCGGACAGGGCATGTCTTCCTGACATACGTTATTCTGTTTAGTGCAATAGAACAGTTCAGTTCTTCTGAACTGATTACGGATTCATTCCGATGCATAAATTCTAGGCATGTATCAGATACCTGTCAAATATGCTGTCTATCTCCAATCATCAGAATGTGGATATATTGCAAAACATGTATAGAATAAAGAAGAGAGATCTGGAGAGGAGATATCGCATATGCAGAGGGATGATGAAAGAATATTTTCACCGGCGGACCTTTGCGGCATTCCGATGAACAATCGCATCATACGTTCCGGTACTTTTGAAGGACTTGCTGATGAAGAAGGACGGCCGACTCCTGAACTGCTGAAGTTTTATACAAGGCTTGCTGATGGCGGCGCTGGATGTATTATCACTGGTGCAATCGGCGTTTCAAAAACTGGCAAATCTCCATTTGCCGGCATGGGCATGCTGGATCAGGATTCCAATATTCCTCTTTATCGCGATCTGGTGACGGAAGTGCATGCACATGGGAATACACCGATCATTGCGCAGCTTTCTCACTATGGAAGATTCTCTCAGGGAAGCCAGCTTCTGCATATTGACCGATTCACCAATAAGGAAATCCGTCAGATCATTACTGAATTTGCCAGAGCTGGATGGCGGGCTTATCAATGCGGCTTTGACGGTGTTCAGCTGCAGTGTGCTCATGGCTATCTGCTCAGTGAGTTTCTGTCACAGTACGCAAATTACCGCGATGACAAATGGGGCGGTACTGCGGCCAGCCGTTTTCGCATTGTAGATGAAATAATCGGCGGTATTCATGAACTTGTTCCAGGCTATCCGATCCTGATTAAAATGAACTGCGATGAGGAACGTCATGGCGGCATGGATCCGCAAAGTGCAGCAGAATATGCGCTGATGATGGAAGAGGCTGGTGTATGTGCAGTGGAAATATCGCGCGGACTTCGCGAAGATTTCAACAGTACGATTCGCGGGGCAGTGAGATATGATCGAATTATGCAGGAGGATCCGACACTGAGACGGATTCCGGAAAGATTCCGCAGATACGCGGCACCATTGATTCACTCAATGTATCGTCCTTACAAGGCAAAGCGCCTTTACAATCTTGATGCGGCTTTGACAATTCGCAGCGCAGTGCCAATTCCAATGATATTGAATGGCGGAGTTCATGATCTTGATGAGATCAGAAAAGCGCTTCTTCAGAAACGAATTGACTTTGTTTCCATGTCCAGACCGCTGATCGAGAATCCCAATCTCGTCAGAATGTATCGTGATGATCTATGCTCTGTTTCAGACTGTACGGAATGCAACTGCTGCTATAGCGGGATCATGACACATTCACTGCACTGTGAGAAAAACAGCAAAGATGATTGATGAAATAAGCTCTGGAGCTATGATGACGCATAGAAGCGCCGTGAATTGTCTGAATCACTGATCTCTGACTGAGCAATAAGCAGGCTGACTATTTTGCTGAAAAAATACTTGCTGAGACATATGTTTGTTGATGTGCATACGTACGATCATGCTATGATAGGCACAAACACTGAAGGAGTGTATTATCATGAACGGAAAGAATCGCGATTTTACTGTCTATATACTGATAGCGTTTGGTCTTGGTTGGATTCTTCAGATTACTGGAATGTATCTGGGAGGAGTTTATTACTCTATATTTGTGGCCCTTTGCATGTTTGCGCCAATCGTTGCTGTGGCTGCAATTCACAAACTTAAAGACATACACTGGCGACTGAATTTTAAAAAGTCATGGAAACAATTGCTTATGGCTTTGTTTCTTCCGGCAGTATTTACAGTATTAGGCGGTGCATTGTATTTCCTGCTGAATCCAAGTGCTTATGATCCGAATATGGGGGTGTTTGCCCAGACTGTGAACGTTCCGGAAAATACAGTTTCTCTCAGCAGTATGATGATTTCACAGATCATTGTCGCTGTAACTGGTGCTCCGCTGTTCAATGCAATCTTTGCGGTTGGTGAAGAAGCCGGCTGGCGTGGCTATATGACTCCGGAACTGCAGAAAAAATTCGGGAGAGTTCGGGGGATTCTGATCAGCGGAGTGATCTGGGCATTATGGCACGGGCCTCTGATTGTTCTTGCCGGCTATGAGTATGGAATAGGATATTTTGGATTTCCAATTACGGGAATTCTGGTTATGTGCGTATTTGCAACGACACTTGGTATTTTCCTGAGCTGGCTGTATGAGAAGACAGACAGCATCATTGTTTCAGCGATCGGCCACGGTGCTGTCAATGCGATTGGAGTACTTCCACTGTATTTTATGAAAACAATGCCGACATCTTATCTTTTTGGACCAATGCTGCCCGGTTTAATTTCGATTATCCCAATGGCTTTGTTTGCGGCATTTCTTCTGAAAAACAATAAAGGAGAATCTTCAGTTAATGAGTAATATGACCATTGATCTGGAAATAGAAAACTGCGCTATATTTCCGCAGGCTATTCCCATTGAAGTGATCTTGGGAAATCATCTGAATTACGGTGTATACAGAAGCAATCATCTTACGCCCGGGCAACTGGCAGAAAATGGCTTTATTGCGTTTGATCCGAAAATGATCACTCGTGGAATCCGTGTTTACTGGCGTGCGAATGAGAAGAGGAAAATTTCGCTTCATCTCAGCCTGCCAACTGCGGATGAGGAAATTAACGAATTATTTGAAATGGTAAATCGGATTTGCAATGCCTGGGTCAATCACTCTGTTCGAACCGGCACTTTTGTGCTGGACCAGAATGCTTTTTCTTTATTTATAGAGAAGAATCAGTCAGTCAATCTGAAAATACTTCATGAAATAGGACTGACTGTACTGGATGGCAGCAAGGGATTGATGGTCCTGGGCTGCGCTAAGCACAGACTTGTGATTGGCAGAAAGGAAGCGGAAAACTTCTGGTCTGGCACAAATACGGATAAATTCAGGGACTGGATGAATGACCGTCAGCAGATTGATGCGATTCCTCTGGAACCGGTCATCTATGAATCCAAAGAATTCAAGGGTCCCAGAGTCGGGGAGTATACATGCTGCAGCGGACTTAATATGATCATTCCCCTTCATCCAATACTGCCAAATAAATTTATTGATTACAGAACTGGGATGCCGCTGCTTGAAGTCAGTGAGTATCGTGTCTGTCTGACAAACAGCGATATGACGAAGCCCTTCGGCTATCTGACATTCAATGAATTTATGAGAGAACTGCCGGTGGAATGCAGTGAGTATTATGATGCTGATGATCTTCTGGTCAGCGGACTGACGGCAGATAAAATTATCGGCATGATAGAACATGCCAGGCAGATTGCAGCAGAGATGCAGAATTCAGATCATTCAGCAGACATTGACTGATTTCTCTGTCAGCGATCATATATAATTACTATGGAAAGAGAGTATTATGGCACTATTTGCTATTGGTGATCTTCATCTTTCATTTCAGACGGACAAATCGATGGATGTATTTGGAGGTGTCTGGCTGAATCATGAAGAAAAAACAAATCGAAATTTTAATGCGGAAATCAAACCGGAGGATACACTGGTGCTTGTTGGTGATCATTCTTGGGGAAGAGATCTGGCTGAATGTGATAAGGATCTGGAATTCATCGAACGGCTGCCGGGAAGAAAAATACTGACCCGGGGCAATCATGATATGTTCTGGGAATCAGGAAAAACTCATAAACTGAACAATCTTTTCAGAGGAAGACTGGAGTTTCTGCAGGGACAGTACTATTGTACTTACAATGATTATGCTCTGGTTGGCACCAAAGGCTACACTTTTGAAGGAAAGGATTCACCTGCCCATTGTGCCATGCTGATTGATCGTGAAATGGATCGTCTTCAGCAGTCCTTTGAAGCCGCAAAAAAAGATGGCTATACAAAGTTTATTGTCTTTCTTCACTATCCGCCGACCAGCATTATGGAGGAAGAGTCCGGATTTACCAGGATGATTGAAAGCTACCATGCAGAGCAGCTAGTATATGCACACTGTCATGGTG
>SABF01000123.1 GCA_009929095.1 Erysipelotrichia bacterium | reverse complement strand
GGACAATACAGACTGATATCAGCAATATCGATAACGGGCAATGAGACGTATGCATTGCAATGATGCATTTTTATATCTGCTTGATATGATCCAATGATGATCTTTAGTTTTTCTTGTGAGGATTGATACTGGTGCAGTATATTGAATGCAGGGAGATTTGATATCATGAAAAATACTGGTGTTGTAGAAGCAACCGTGGAGATTCCTTTTCGCTCCAGAAACAAATACGAAATCGACAAAAAGACAGGTAAGATAAAACTGGACAGAGTACTTCATTCCGCTATGGGCTATCCAACAGAGTACGGCACAATCCAGAACACTCTTGCTCCGGATGGAGACCCCCTGGATATTCTGATTCTTGCAACAGAGCCCACTTATCCTGGATGCATCATCCCGGCAAGGGTTGTCGGATATCTGAAGATGACAGACGGAGGCAAGCTTGACTATAAACTGATCTCTGTAGTAGATGTAGATCCCCGCTATGATGAGATCACAGATATTGCCGATATATCTCCGTTCACGCTGAAGGAAATTAAGAACTTCTTTGAGAACTACAAGTCTCTTCAAGGTGTTGAGGTAACGGTAGGAGACTACTGCGGAAAAGAAGACGCACTAAAGCTCGTAGACGAATGCATTAAGGCATATCGCTGAATAAGCAAAGCAGGAAGATATTCACATTATTGCAATGTGCATGTCTTCCTTTCAGTTACCTGAGGCTGTCTTCAGTTCATAATTATCCCTTTTATACCTTCCGGTGAAATAGCCAAAGCATCTGATCTATATCCTCTGATTTACTGAAAGCAGAGAACTGATAATGACAGTTCAAGTCTTATCAGCCAAAAATCCAAATGAAGATACTGAGACACCATCCCAACCATTCAGCTGCGAGTATCTTATACTGGCATCACTGCACCGATTGATAGGAATGATACACGGGAACTATGTCAGTGATTCGATTCATCTGAGCATGTTAATTGACGGAATTGTGTTTCATTCGTATGATTCATGCATAAATGTAACCTAACCGATTACATTAAGGAGGAATTATGAGACTGGAAAATAAAGTGGCAATCGTCACCGGAGCATCACGAGGCATCGGTTATTCCATTGCGGAGCAGTTTGTCAAAGAAGGAGCGAAAGTCGTTCTTTGCGGAAGCCGGCAGGAGTCTGCAGAAAAAGCAGTCGGGAAATTAAAAGAGCAGTATCCGAATGCTGAAATAATGCCGGCAGGAGTTGACGTAACTGACAGCATTTCTATTGCAAATCTTGTATCGGAAGTGAATGATAAGTATGGATACATTGATATTCTGGTCAACAATGCTGGTGTAACCAGTGCAAAGCAGATCTTTGAGATGAGTGATGAAGACTTTGACAGTGTAATACGGATCAATCTTGCCGGACCATTCAAGTTCATCCGTGAAGTATCAAAGATCATGAAGGAACATGGCGGCAGCATCATCAACACAAGCTCAATGGTTGGAACTTACGGCGGCAGAATGCAGTCAGCATATTCTTCATCCAAATTCGGAATCAACGGTCTGACAAAATCATGTGCCAAGGAATTGGGACAGTACGGAATCCGTGTCAATGCAGTTGCGCCGGGTGTTGTGGCAACTGACATGATGAAGAATTCTGTAAACGATCAGATGCTGGAAGGACTGAAGAAAGTCACACCTATGCAGAGGATTGCAGATCCTTCCGAACTGGCAGGAGCATATGTTTATCTGGCATCCGATGAGGCAAGCTTTACAACCGGAACCATTGTCCATGTTGATGGCGGAATCGTAATGTAAACAGGAGGATACAGAAATGATTAAGGTCATAACAAAAGAGAACTTCCATGAAGAAATCGAAAATGCTGCAATTCCCGCAGTTGTGGAGTTATGGGCTCCATGGTGCGCTTACTGCCGTCGACTCTCACCGGTACTTGATAGGGTGGATGCTCAGTATGGCGAGAAACTGATCATTGGCAAGATTAATATTGACGAGCAGCCGGAACTGGCAGACAGTCTTGATGATTCAACAATTCCAACCCTGTATGTGTACCGGAATGGAAAACACGGCGAGAAGCTCGTCGCTCCCAGTTCTCAGGATCAGCTGGAAGAATGGCTGAAATCAAATCAGGCAATCTAGAAAAGAGGTATTCCATGAAAAATGAATATGACGTTGTAATCATCGGCGGCGGACCTGCAGGCTATTCTGCTGCTATGTACAATGCACGATCAGGACTTTCCGTTCTTGTTCTGGAAATGCTTGGTGCAGGCGGACAGATGGCAACAACCACAACGGTAGAGAATTATCCCGGATTCAATGATGGTATTGACGGGTTTGAACTTGGCGAAAAGATGCAGAAAGGAGCCGAGAAGTTCGGAGTCGAAAGCAGATTTTCTGAAGTGAAGCAGGTATTTCTCAATGAGAATCCAAAAAGAATACTGACTTCAAAAGATGAGATCAAAGCAAAGGCTGTTGTACTCGCATTAGGTGCAGCTCCCAGGAAGATTGGTCTTCCAAAAGAAACCGAACTGACAGGAAAAGGCGTCGCATACTGCGCAACCTGCGACGGCATGTTCTATAAGGGCAAAGCTGTAGCAGTAGCAGGCGGCGGCAACTCCGCTGCCGAAGAAGCTAAAACTCTCTCTGCAGTATGCAGCAAGGTCTATCTGATCCATCGCAGAGATTCCCTGCGTGCGGATAAAGTATATCTGGATCCGCTAAAGAATACAGACAATATTGAGTTTGTATGGAATACTCTGATTGATGAACTTATCGCCGATCAGAAACTGACCGGTCTTGCACTAACAAACAAGATTACAAACGAGCACTCCATTCTTAATGTGGAAGGACTGTTTGTTGCAATTGGCCGAGATCCAAACACTGCTCTTGTTAAAGGACAACTGGAGCTGGACGATCACGGCTATATCAAAGCAGATGAAACAACGCGCACCTCTATCCCGGGAGTATTTGCGGCAGGTGATATCAGAACCAAACCTATGCGTCAGATCGTTACAGCCGCTGCTGACGGTGCAGTTACCTCACACTTTATTCTTGAGTATCTCAATTCATTATCATAATCAAAACCACCTGAATGAAAGGTGGTTTTTTGTATTGCGTAATATGCACAAACAGCAGATGCAGGCAGAACTATAGCATCCTTCTGCTGCTGTCCAAGCAGTTCCAAGTCTGTGTGCATCATCATCTATGCTTGTCTCTTGAACAATTTCAAAGCACGATTTGTCTCATTGATTCTTGAACACACTCATCTCTTTGACCATTTTCTGAACAGATGTAAAATCGCAACAAGCGCAGCATTAAACTAACCAATGATGAAAATATAACTTCCACATGTTTCTTAATGCCCTGTGATGATCGATCATAGTCTGTAAAGCAGTTCCCTTTTCCCACAGATCTGTTTAGCAAATGCTGTTTGCAGCAGTGACTGCAGTCTTCACTCCTGCTGAATTTCTGCCTGCTGTTACTATTTTTTATCTGTCCATGCAAGTTCACTGGGAACTCTATCTTTATAAAGCGATCCTTGGATTGGCGAAACAGCATGATCCTGTATTAAGTGTCATATGACTGCGCTTTGGCTTTTCTTCTTTCTTCCACGTCCTTCTTTACACGTTATGAATCCGCAGTTGGCTTCTGCCATATCAATGATGATTTGATACATCAGATAGCATTGTTCATATTACGTTGGCTCATATCCATGATCAATGCAATTATTCAATACTCAAGGATATCAGACAGATCTTTTGATATCCCTGGCATTGCATCTAAGTAAATAATATCCGGTTCTTATAATTCTCTGCTCCTGTAATCATCCAGATACTCCTGTTTCACTTTATCAATAATTCGATCAACATCCTCCTGTGTACGCCCGGCTTTTGCCATCTTATTGATGGCATCCCTGACAGCAAAGGACCGTTTCAATGCTGCAGGAAATGATGCAAATCCATTTTTTGATACCTCTGCCGCTTTTGAAAATGCTTCAATCAAAGTAATACGACGAATTCCAGTCATGATAATTACTTCCTCCTTCATACAGGTTATACGCATTTGAGTATCCATCCCCCATACCAACTGCATATTTTATAAAAGATTCTCCCTGAGTTTGCCTCTCAGGAAGAACCAACATTTTGGATCAAAGCCCAATTCTTGGGGGAATCGATCTTGTAAACGAAGTGTATCATGGAAATTCGCAATCGCCTAGAGTATAACTGCATCTTAATCAAAGTAATAAGCAGTCATACTTCAGTATAATTTGTCAGTTCAGATTCTTTCAGCATATAGAAAGACCGAGCTTTTACGAAGGTCGCATGACCAATTCATCATAATAATGCAGCAGATACTGAAGAAACCGAATACTTCAATTTCCGTATCTGCTGCTGAATCAATACTGCTTATTTCAGCGATCTGCTTTCTTCCCAAGAACTGCTATTCAGCATTTCTGCGAAGCTTCTTTCTGCTTCTTTCGCATATGCCGGATCTGCCTCTGATTTGTTTACAGCATTTCTAAGCATATTCGCTGCCTGCAGCGACTCTCGGAATGAATGATGATATTTCACTGTCTGTTCTGCCGTCAATACTATCATTTCCAGTACTGATATGTGCGCCATAAGTCTGTCTCTCCTTTCTTTATATCTAAATCACGGATCCTGACAGATCGATTCAGTCTGCGCGAATCATCTGTTTTATAACTAGGCAAAACTCATCTGCCCTTGACTCCGGTGCTGGGAACTACATAGTTCACCGGTTTCTCCGGCTTTGGCGCAGGGCTTGGAGATGTTTCTGGTGTTGGGGTTTTCGGCATCTTCTGATCCTTCATAATTATGGCAAGAGAATCCTGGCGTATCCATTCTCCTGAAATTTTAACTTCAGCGTTCAGTTCATCAGTAATTCTGAAAACAATCGGATCTGAAAGAAGATAGCCTGAAGGTGCAGAAGTTTCTATCAATGTATAGATGCCCGGTTCCAGGATAAATACTTTCGGAGTGCTTTCTGAAATCCACTCCTGCAGAACAGCACCATTGCCGTCACTTCCCTGTACCAGTTTCATCCCTGCACCGAACAGTTCTTCGCTGCCGCCTGTTTCCTGCTTGTGAAATTCTACTGATACGATCTCTGCATCTGTCACAATACGTTCCATTGGATCATTTAGATCTTCATGAGATGCAATCAAAGTATTCCCGTTATAAAGCTGAAAGACTGCTGCATAGATCCGGCCTGGTTTCAGAACAATACCTGTACCAAGAAAATGGATCTGATAAATGTCCCAGCCATCATTCTGATACCAGTCAAATGGATCTGCTTCTATTTCTATCGATGCAGCAGCAGAATGGTCCTTCAGGCAGACTAGCTGTGCATGTATTCC
>SABF01000504.1 GCA_009929095.1 Erysipelotrichia bacterium | reverse complement strand
GTCTTCAGCAATATTGTCCAGCGGATGATCCCACCCGGTAAACAATGCATGATCTTTCACAGGAGTCGAAGCAGAAGCAGTAGTTCCTGTTGGCAGTGCATATGTGACAGATCCTTCATTTCCAGAGAACACTCCCCCTGCTGCATCGAATGTCACATGCACATAAGACGGTTCTTCTGTCTTCTTACCGGCAATGACCGTCTGAATATCACTCTGAAGGATATAGCCAATATCATTTGAATAATCGTAATAGTAGCTGAGGGCAACTTTTGAATTCTCATCCAGTGTCGCTTCTGACTGAACTGCATACCAGTCGCCATCTTCATTAGAAAAAGCGGAAAGAATAACAAAGCTGTAATCCGGATTTTTTCTCGTTGTGTATAGAATACCAGAATCGGCCTGCGGATACTGATACACATCAACCATATCGCTGGATGTCTTAATGCCAAGTGTATACTGATTCAAATCAATGCTGTCAAAGCTTTCATCAAGATGCCGGTAATAGACCGCAGCCTTTTCCCCCCAATATGGATCTGAAGCGTAGGATACATTCATGCCAGCTGATTTGTTGCCAAAGAAAGATCCACGGAACATCGATTTCAGCGGGCTGGCATAGCTGCCGGAAATATAGTATCGGGCATGCGAATAAATTGAATTGGAAATATTAAGATATCTTGATGCATTGGCCTCAACATCGCTGTCATATGCCGCATGCCCAAATAGATTATTACGGCTGTAGCAAAGTGCAGAGGAGCCATTCGCAGACTCATTCTCGCTGAGAGCGAACATCATCAGGGAATTTGCACCATATTCATACTGATACTGCCAGAATGCCGGCAGTTCTCCATAATACTGAGATCTGGTTCTGGTATCATCTGCACTGTCTTTGTCATCATCCTGATAGCTGACCGGCTTACCAATAATTCCCATGGTATTGGCAAGATAATCTTCCAACTGCTGTTCGGTTATCGATGTAACCGTTCGATGAGATACAAATTGATAATAATCAAAATAT
>SABF01000503.1 GCA_009929095.1 Erysipelotrichia bacterium | reverse complement strand
ATCTTCCTGGCAGTAAAGTGGTATCTTCTGAACCTCGGTTACACGGTAGGAACAGAAACGATTACCAAAGCATTTCAGTCAGGCATTATTCAGTCTCTGTCTGATGCGGCTTGTGCAATGGGACTGGTAATGGTTGGATCCCTTGTATCAAGCATGGTATCAATTTCCAGCCCGGCAGAAATTGCCATGGGCGGCGGTACTACAATGGTTGTTCAGGATATCTTTGATGGCATTATTCCGGGGTTCCTGAAGCTTGTACTGCTGTTTTCGATTGTCGCAATGATACGTAAAAAATGGAAACCAATTTGGATTATCTTCCTAATTCTCGGCGTTGGTGTCCTTGGATCAGTGCTGGGAGTGCTCTAAAATGGATATTCTCCGCTCGACAAGAATTTACTTTGAAGATGGTGTCAGGGATGGATATTTAGTTCTGGATAATGGACATATATCCGGCTTTCTGACAAAAGATACCGCAGTTGACAGCTATACGGACTACGGAACGCAGAGAATCATTCCAGGCATTTTTGATACACACGATCACGGTATCTATGGCTACGGTGACAGTGAAATGGCAGCGACACATGATGATGAATTAATCAAAGATGATATTCGGCATTATCTTCATGCCCTGACATACGAAGGTGTAACAAACATACTTCCTACTGAAACTGAGACATTGAAGCAGGTGGCAGAAATCGCAACTGAAGGATATGAGGATGGAGCATTCATCCAGGGTATTCACTCAGAAGGTCCATACCTCCAGCGTGTCGGTGAGGGCGGAAGGCCGGAACCCCATCCGGATGTAGATATGGAATATATACATCAGATGTGGGAAGATTCAAAGGGACTCCTGAAACTGATTGCGATGGCACCGGAAATTCCCGGTACGAAAGAAGCAGCTCAGTTTCTGATATCCAAAGGTGTCAAAATCGCATTTGCACACAGTGATGCGAAAGCGGCAGAAGCCAGACAGGCAGTAGATGATGGATGGCGCGTTTCTACACATACATCTAATG
>SABF01000502.1 GCA_009929095.1 Erysipelotrichia bacterium | reverse complement strand
GCAACATTTGCATAGAACAGAACCTCTGCAGCTCTCCATCCGCTTCCGCACATGAATGAAAGGTGATTCTGCGTATCTATTCCACCCTCCTGCCACATTGCAATTATCTCATCTGCATTTCTCATCGTATCATCTATGTTTCTGAAATAATCAAGCGAATTTGAATCCGTCTTTCCTGCATAACCAAAAACAGCGCCCGGAATACGTCCCATCTTGTCGTGGTAGCTGTATCCCGAAGATTTTCCTGTGTACTCATCCCATGTTCTGTTGTCAACAAGAGTAAACTCCTGAGAAGGAAGCATCTGCTGAAGCTCTTCTATCGTATCTACTATGTCAGGATTTCCAGGGAATTCTCCGCCAAAGTCAGTTATTGGCTCAGGCTTGTTTGATTCAGTTTCAAGCTCATAACCTGCTGATTTCCATGCCGCTGTTCCGCCGTTTAGTACACGTACATCCTCTACTCCTGCATAACGAAGCACAAGCGCTACTCTGTATGCAGCCATCTGAGCCTCGCCGCTAACAATAACAGTGTCAGTCTTGCTTATGCCATTTTCGAGCATAACGCCAAGAAGAGTATCATCATCCGCAAGCATCCATGCTGGAGGCGGTTCAATCGAATCCGTATTTATATGGATGGCTCCTGGTATGTGGCCATTGGCATATGATTCCTTTTCTTCGCCCCAGCTTCCCTCTACCATCTTAACAGTCTTTCCTTCTGTGAATGTCTCCGGTGTCTCTCCATCGATAAGAGATTTTACGATGCTTGCAGGAACAAGCAGCTCATAACCCGGGAACTGAACCATAGACTTGCTGTCATCAGCTGCCCATTCATTTACATCATAAGTATATATATTTTCATAGCCTTTTGATGAAAGGTAATCTGCTACGGCAACCGCATCCGTCCCATTTGCATCGTACAGAACTATATTTTTGTCAGGAAGTATGCCCTTTGTCTCAAGCGCCTCCTGAAGTATTTCTTCTTTTCCCTCTTTTTCAGTAAGAAGCCAGTTTGCAGAA
>SABF01000122.1 GCA_009929095.1 Erysipelotrichia bacterium | reverse complement strand
CAATAACTCAAGTTAATACATGAGATCAGAATAGTAAATTCATCGTTTTTCTTGGAATCCTTATCATTGCCGCTGAAGCATACGTCTATCTTTTTCTTCTTTACCTGACAATCGTATCCTTTTACGTCTGACCATGGAGTGAAGTGGCCATAGGCAACCAGCCCATCAGCACCAATGCCATCATGCAGAAGCAGGAATGAAACAATGCACAGAATCATGACACCAAGACGAACGTAATCCAGCCAGGTGTTATACATCACTGCTGAAAGAACAGCCAGCACGGCTGCTACGACAAATATAATTCTGGAGAATGTCCAGCGTTTATCCTTAATTACAATCTTATCCTTGGTTTTTACATATTCAAACAGCAGCCAGAAGCCAAGGGCTCCGAATATTACAATTAAAATCAGATTTGATGTGCTTTCCATTCTTCCTCCTAGTAGCCCAGATTCTCATTGATCAATATTACATGTATCCTTCCGGGGCGTCCGCTCCGGCGGCTTACAAGATACTGACTGCATATTGTTCCGGGACGGCTGCAGTTCATGCATGTTCCAGTCACAGTACAGGGATTATCCTTATTCAGTCTGACACAATTTGCCGGAGCCGCAATCATCCGCACTCGCTGTTCAGCTTCTTCTAGATTCGCAGTCAGTTTATTTGTTCCTGCAATCACATAAACCTTAGCCGGTCCATAGATCAGTGCTGCAATTCGATTGCCGGTCCCATCTACATTGTACAGACAGCCATCCAGTGTCACCGCATTGGAACTCATCAAAAATACATCTGCATTCAGAGAATCATGAAATATTTTCTCGCGATCATCTGTATGATAACGATCCAGAAACTGATAATCAGAGTTTCCGGTCAGCCATGCAATAATCCCCATCTCTTCCAGTGTTACAGATCCGCCGACACCGATTGTCGCATTCTTTGCGATCGTTTCTTTCAGAAACTGCAATGCTTCTTCCTTCGTTTCATAATAGGACGCATCAAATTGATGATCCTTCAGTCGCTTGATTGCAACCTCAGCCTGACTTCGCCTGATTGAAGCGATATTGCCATCCATTGCCATATCTCCTTTTCATTCTGGTTCAATTATATCATTGCGGACTTGTACAGAAAACTTTTCCCTTCTACAATGAACAGATGAACAAATATGAAAATAAATCAAAAATACGTCTGATTTCCTGTGATCTTGACGGTACTCTGTTCAATCGGAGGTCAGAAATCTCAGAACGCAATCGCAGTGCACTTGCAAAAGCACGTGCCAAAGGCATCATTGTTGTCCTAAACAGCGGACGAGGAATGGATTCAATAGAAACCCGCATTTCTAAAGATCTCTATGACTACGCCTGCTGTATGAATGGCCAGAATATCTACTGCAGTCATGATAATTCTCATGAATACATGCCCGAACTGGATCAGAAGGATCTATACAGACTGTATGATATTGTCATACAGCATATGGCTGCGATGGAATTATATTCTAACGGATCCCATGTCGCCATCTGCGCCAGAAAATACGCTTTCTGGGGAAAACTCTATACCTGGATTTCCTGGCTGCGCTGGCGTATTGTCGGCTATCATCCGAATCAAACAAAGATTATCACACGACCGGAGGAAATCCCATTTTGTCATATTCCGAAGGCCTGTTTTGCCGGCAGTACAAAATCTTTGATGCAGATCAGGGAAAATCTTCCGGAGAATCTGGATTCCGTATTTGTGAATTCAAACTGGCTTGAGGTCATGTGCCGCGGTGTCACTAAGGGAGCCGCACTGAAGAAGATTCTTGAAAAAGAGCATCTTACCAAAGAACAGGCAGCAGGCTTTGGAGATGGCGAAAATGATATCTCAATGCTGATGGAATGCGGAACCAGAATCGTCATGGCAAATGCCATGGAAAATACTAAAAAAATAGCAACTGATATTGCCCTTTCCAATAATGAAGATGGCGTAGGAGTTTTCATTGAAGAAAACTTTCTCTGATCAGTAGATTCTCAGTACATCTCTTTTGGAGAAATGCTATTATATCATCAGCAATTACCAGGAAAGCGAGACCGATACTATGTTTGATCATTATCGTTATGACGGCATCCGAAAGTTTTCGATTTCTCATTCTTCAACGGATGATACTGATCTTGTTAAAAACCGTAAAGAAGCCAAAGAAAAAATGGAGCAGAATAACAAGCTCATTGATGAACTTCAGGACAGACTTTATGCCGACAAGCGTGAAGGCGTTATCTTCCTGTTTCAGGCAATGGATGCTGCAGGAAAAGATGGCACGATAAGAGCTGTACTGTCCTGTCTTTCCCCGCATGGAGTCAAGGAGACCGCCTTCAAAGCACCTTCCTCTGCAGAAACTGCTCATGATTATCTATGGCGCATTGAACAGAATGTGCCTGCCAAAGGAGAAATTGCCATTTTTAACCGTTCCCATTATGAAGAAGTCTTAGTCTATAAAGTTAGGAAACTCTGGAACGTTCAGGCCAATGCCGATCGAATCAATACAGATAAAATCATCAGCACCAGATATCAGGATATCTGCAACTATGAATCTTATCTCTGGCACAACAATGTTCGAACAGTAAAAATCTTTCTGAATGTATCAAAGAAAGAACAGGCAAAACGGTTTCTTTCCAGAATCGAAGAACCGGAAAAGAACTGGAAATTTTCTGAATCAGACTATGAGGAACGCAAGTACTGGGATGATTATCAGATTGCATTTGAAGAAGCTATTAATCACACTTCCACAAAGAATGCACCATGGTTTGTCGTACCGGCTGACCATAAATGGTACATGCGCTATATCGTCAGTGAAATTATTCTTGATACGCTGAAAGAAATGAATCCACAATATCCAACAGTTACTAAGAAACGTCTTGAAGTATTTCAGGGATATAAAGAAGAACTTGATAAAGAACTTGGCATTCAGCCTGACGCAAAGAAGAAAAGCGGAAAGAAATAGCAGAATAGAGCCGTCTGAAAAGATGGCTTTTTCTTGTGTAATCAGGAAAAACACTCTGTATATTCACAGAGTGTTTATCTGAATCATTGTGCGGTCTTTCCTGCCTGTTTAATTGATTTACCTGGTTTGTTCTGTCTGCTCTGTTTACTTGTTTCATCCTGTCTGGCAGGTTCGGTTTTCTTAGGATAAACCGTTTTGAATGCTGAAATGGACCGGCGTCGCTGAGGATGCGGAATCTGTTCGCTGCTGCTTCTTGCTGTACGCATCAGAGCATCCTGAGCAGAAAATGGCGTTCTGCCATCATCTATTCTGGCGTAATGTCCATTTGATTTCATTATTCTGGCCTTAACATTATCTTTGAAATAGCAGCCCAGATAGGCATTGATATCATCCCTGATAGATGGATCTAGAATCGGCACAGCGATCTCCACTCTTCGTTCCGTATTGCGGGTCATGAAATCTGCGGAGGAAATATACATCCGCTCCTGACTTCCGGTACCGAACAGATAAATTCGAGAATGTTCCAGATATCTGCCGACAATCGAACGAACATGTATGTGCTCGGTCTTATCACTGACTTCCGGCAGGATGCAGCAGATGCCGCGTACGATCAGATCGATCCTAGTTCCTGCCCGGCTCGCTTCTTGAAGCGCACGTATCAGATCCTCATCAGTAATAGAATTAATCTTGATTACAATTCTTCCCTTTGCCCCTTTTGCCTGTTCCCGCTTCATCAGTTCGAGCAGCCGCGGTTTTAGTGATACCGGTGCAACCAGCAGAGAACGATAGGTTCCATCCAGATGTCCGAACATCATATTTCTGAAAAATGCAGCGGCATCTCTGACAATGCTTGGTCTGGCAGTCATGTATGCCAGATCGGTATACTGTCTTGCCGTATTTTCATTAAAGTTTCCAGTAGCGATCAGCGCAGCATGCTGCGGTTTTTTACCGTGCATACGGGTGATCAGACAGATTTTGGAATGAACCTTGTAGTCTTCAAACCCATACATGACTGTACATCCTGCATCTTCCAGTCGTTCCGAGTAGTCAATGTTATTCTGTTCATCAAATCTTGCCTTCAGCTCTATCAGCACGTCGACATCCTTGCCGTTTTCAGCTGCCTGCGACAGATAATCAACCAGATGAGATTTCCTGGCCATACGATAGATTGTTATCTTGATTGCTGTGACATCTGGATCACTGGCTGCCTGGCGAATCAGAAAGAGAAATGGATCCATGGAATCATACGGATAAGAAAGAAGCACATCTTTCTTCATGATCTGATCAAACAGTGACTCACTGTAATTCAATGCCGGAGTCAGTTTCGGTATATACGGAGGATAGGTCAGTTCATGTTTTTGGGCATTGTTCAGCATTCCGCTGATGCTGAATGCATATTTCATGGACATCGGCAGAAAGGTTTCAAACAATTCACTGGAATCAAGATTCATAGTGTCTGCCAGGAAACGATACATACGGGCACTTGGCTTTTTCGAAACATCAAGACGAAGCACTTCCATGTGTCGGCGTTCCTTGAGTACTTTGAGCATCTTCTCCCGATAGTCCTTCGTATCATCAAACATCTCATCATCCGCATCAACATCTGCACTTCGGGTAATATAGAATTTCAGCCATTCGCCCACGGTATCACCTTTGAACAGTGTCGGCAGATACTCCAGAACTACATCTTCCGTATGCACAAATCGGAATCCATCTGCCGTTGATGGCAGTCCGATCACATCAGATATATTCTGCGGAATACGGGCAAAGGCAAACGCTTCCAGGTTCTTGTGCTTCAGCAGGCATGCCGCATAAACAGATCCCGGTTTCAGCATCGGCATCGGATGCCGCGAATCTACAATTCCGGCATTTATTATGGGCGCAATCACTGCTTGAAAATAACGCTTCAGGTATTTTTGTTCCTCTTTCGTGCAGTCTGATATTCTAAGATCCTGAACACCGGCCGCAGCCAGATCATTTCGAATAGTGCAATAAATATGCGTGCGTCGTTCATACTGTCTGCGAGCCTCACGATAGATCAGATCCAGCTGTTCTTTTGCAGTATATCCTGACTTTGCATCGATATTCTTGGGATTCATCTTTCGCATTTCAAACAGACTGCCGCATCGAACCGCAAAGAATTCATCCAAATTTGACATGTGTATTGCAATAAACTTCAAGCGCTCCAGAAGCGGGACTGATGAATCTTTCGCCTCATCGAGAACTCTGCTGTTGAAGCGGAGCCACGACAATTCACGATTCTGTGTGTAACCATCCTCATATAGATATTTACCCATGATGTACTCCTTTGCTGCTATGCATGTTATAAATGATCTCAAATATTTTCAGATCACATTAAAAGCTGAAGCTGTTCCGGCAGAATCCTGAGACTCACATGATTGGAACGGCAGTGTACTTCCCCATCCGTATGTACC
>SABF01000501.1 GCA_009929095.1 Erysipelotrichia bacterium | reverse complement strand
CATTACATCCGGTTGCTATATAGTCATTCAGAAACTCTTGAAGATCTTTCTGATTCTCGATTTTCTGACTTTTATCACGAGCGTTTTCTCCAACCTGCATGCATGAGTATCGTTTGCCATAGCGTATTGCGTAGAGTTCTTCCGTGAAGACATCAGTGTAGATGTTTACAGTCGTCTTATCCTGAAACGTCATAAGTTCTCCATCACTGTTGAATAGACTGTACATCGCGGTCTTGTATGAAAACATGTTATGGCTCATACAGCGTGTTTCTCTGATGCGGAATACTTCACTGTAATCAAAGTCCTTGGGAAGACATATGAATGCATCGTGTGGATCCAGTGGAGTGAATGCGAATTTGCAATTCATGTACTTAATGTAGAAATCATTGAACCATTTGTTAAGCTCGTTATAGTCATGCTTGATTCCAAAGCGTTTGATATCATTTGGCAGCCTGAGTTGAGCAGTTCCGTTATACCGTTCTATTCGGCCTTTACTTTGTGCTGACAGCGCGAAGATAGTCTGTATGTACAGGTCTTCCATCATCATTGCGTATTGCGTTATGCCGCCGCCTTTTACGCTGCGGAACACCGAATCTCTATCTGAATAAAGTGCTTCAGGAACTCCGTACTTCTCCAGTATCAGCCGCATCATACGGCAGTATCCACGCGTACATTCAGTGGGCATGAACCATCCGGCAAGCACTTCTGTTGTGGCATCGTCCACAGCTAGATGCAGCGTGTATACACGCCCATCTCCGAACCAGTCAAAGGGTGTTCCATCTATCTGTACAAGTTCTCCTCTGCATGGTCTTGGCTTGCGGATTGGATGTGTCACGTGACTGCCTTCTTCTCTGATTGCTTTCTGTGCTGGCGAAGTCCACCCCTCTTTGATGAACAGTTCTCTAAACCACGAGATACTACGTGGCTTCAGACGATACTTCTTTACTTCAGATTTCTTCTTCAGATTTTCAATCACATCTTCGATGAAGATGTCCCGGAACTGTGCTACTGTGATTAGC
>SABF01000121.1 GCA_009929095.1 Erysipelotrichia bacterium | reverse complement strand
TACCTGGTGCGAACGCTACGAACTGGCCGAAGACCAGCGCACCTGGCAGCTGAAAGACGGCGCGGCGCCGCAGGATGCTTTCCACCAGGAAGATGCTGGCGAAGGCCACGAAAGCAAGATTGTTAACGTTGAATTCAACATCTCGCCGATGGGCTTCCGTGTGCAGCTGCTCGCGCAGTTCATTGCCGAAGACCTGCACGTCTACTGCATCAACAAAGAAACCCAGGCGCAAATCGCTGCACTGGAAATGGACACGGACAACACCTACGTCCAGAACCTGCTGCTGGCAGCCGAGAACGCGTCAGAGGTTAAGGCCTTCGACATGCCGACGCTGTGGAAGTTGACCGCCGCGGTTAAGACGGTATTCCCGCAGGACAAGCGCAGTGAGCTGAACCAGGAAATCAACGAAGCACTGATCGTCGAATTCTACAACAGATAAAATCTGATGATCAAGGGGTCGAATCAAAAGATTCGATCCCTTTTTTGATGAATATCATTTCAGATATTCGGGATGCTAAAAAAAGCTCTGGCAGTGATAATTAATGCCATCTTTGCGATAAATTTTGTATGAGGTATGCAAGAACTATATACGAATCAATGTGTCATAACTGAGTATAGAGATGTTTTCACAGCTCACCGCAAACATCATGAAGCTGAGAGTGTTATGCTGTATCCGTACTGAAGTACAGAAGAACATCACTTTTTTCTGTACAGAGAATCATTTCTGCCGCATTAATATTCAGATATCTGCTATCGTACGGGAAAAACTGCGATATTGTTTTATTCAATAATGTCATAGCAGTTATTCACTGTAACTCCGATTGACGCCCTAAAATAATAGTTATCTGCTGCTCAATCAGCATGTTTTATTTTCTGATTTCACATAAACAAAAGCCGGGTGTTTATCTATAGTAAAAAGATGTGATTAGTTCACATCTCTTTTTTTACCGCTTTATTTTCCTGCTCACAGTTGAATTCAATATGACGCTTTATGATCACTCTTATGATATCAGCTGCCAGTGATGGATCATCATTGCATACCACATATTTATAATCGCAGACATGCTGCATTTCTTTCGCAGCCTTGGTCAGTCTCTGCTGAACAATTTCTTCCGGTTCAGTTCTTCTTCCCCTGATCCGTCGTTCCAGTTCTTCCATGCTTGGCGGAACAATGAATATGGTCAGCGCATCCGGGCACTTTTCTCTGATCTGCTTAGCTCCCTGTACTTCTATTTCTAAAATAACATTCTTCCCTTCATCTCGAAGTGATTCAACTGAAGACCGAGGTGTTCCATAATAATTGCCGACAAATTCAGCCCATTCAAGTAATTCCCCGCGATCTCTGGCTTCTTCAAACTGTGTTCTGTTCACAAAGAAGTAACTCTTTCCATTTACTTCGCCAGGTCTCATAGAACGAGTCGTCATGGAAACAGAATATGCCAGTTTAAGTTCCGGATCATGTATGAATTCCTTCAGTACAGTTCCTTTTCCAACTCCCGATGGCCCACTGATAACCACTAGCATTCCTCTGCTCATAGGCGCCTCCTCTATCTGATATTACTGTTAGATTACACTTCGAATAAATTGAAGTCAATTGTGAAATTTACCGGATAGAGACAATTGCACTTCTCTGGTAAAGCAAAATCAATAGCAGACATGGACTCATGATATAATGGCACCCGTTAAGGATGGTAATGCTATGGCACTCGACGGGATTCTTCTTCACAAAATCATTCCTGGTATTTCCAGGGCACTGCCTGCCCGAATTCAGAAGATTTACCAGATTTCTGATACGGAGGTTCTGTTTCAGCTTCATGGGTCAATTGGTAAATTTCAGCTCCTGATCAGCTGTCATAGTCAGTATAACCGAATTCTGATTACCAGCAGAAATTACCCAACTCCGGATGAACCTGGCAACTTTGTCATGGTACTAAGGAAATATCTTGAAGGTGCAACCATTCTGTCCATTGAGCAAGCTGAACTTGATCGCTGGTGCATGATGACAATCCGCCGGCATAATAATCTTGGTGATCTTGAGAACATGGCTGTTTACATTGAACTGATGGGCAGATATGCCAACCTGATTCTAGTTAATAGTTCCAACCGAATCATTGATGCCATGAAGCGAATTCCTCCATTCGAAAATAGTCGAAGAATCATTCAGCCGGGAGCCGAATTTCATCGAACACCATCCCAGGATAAGCGCAATCCATTTACTGATCCAATTATTCATGACGGAATGACTCTTACCCAGCAATTTGCATGTTTTTCCCCTTTTCTTGCTGAAGAAGCTGAATACCGTTTGATTCACGGGCAGACATTTTCCGATATTATGAAGGAAATTGAGTCTTCCGACCAGCTGTATATCTCCAATCGAAATAACGATGCAGTTTTTCATTGCATTGAATTGAAATCCGTCGGTGCATGCCGCAATTATTCGCTATTTGAAGGATTTGATATATTGTACTTCCATAAAGAAGAAAAACAGCGTGTCAAGGAAATATCAGGTGATGTCTATCACACTGCCGTGCGTCAATTGAAACATGAAAAACAGAAACTCCCAAGATTGCTTAAGGAAATGGATGAAGCAATGGACTGTGATCGCTGGAATAAATATGGTGAACTTCTGTATGCCTGGAATGTAACGGATACTAAAGGCCAGCGTTCAATATTACTGCAGGACTATGAGACAGAAACAGATATTGAGGTTCCGCTGGATCCCAAACTGGATGGCCGGCATAATGCTCAGCGATGTTACGCTAAGTATGGCAAGCTAAAGAAAGGTCAGAGCTATCTGAGCGAACAGATTCGCATCTGCGAAAATGAAATATCCTATTTTGAAGGATTGATTGAACAGCTTGATCAGGCTGATTTTGATACTGCTTCTGAAATCAGAGAAGAACTGATCAAAGGCGGGTATATTGACGCTGGAAAAAACCCAAGAAAACGCAGGCGTGTCAAAGATACTGGACCGCATATTACCTCAGTAGAAACCAGAACAGGCACTGTCATTTCCTTCGGAAAAAACAATCTGCAAAACGAGGCACTGACTTGGCATCATGCAAGGAAAACAGACATATGGCTTCATGCAAAAGATTATCATGGTGCACATGTTGTAATTCATGATGCTGACCCGGATGAATCTGTTCTTCGGCTGGCCGCAAACATTGCTGCATATTTTTCCGGCGGCCGCAGTTCTTCAAGTGTACCTGTCAACTGGTGTCCGATATCAAATCTGAAGAAAATATCCGGTGCTAAACCAGGGCTGGTACAGCTTGGTTCATATCATACAATTTATATCGATCCGGATCCGGATCTTTTGTCTGAAGCAGGCATTGAAATCGGCTGAGATTGACTGAGTTTCCGCAGCTCAGCTATTTCTTCCTCTTTCAGATATCTGACCTCACCCGTCTTCAAATGATCACAGGTTAGGAAACCATATTTAATGCGTTCCAGTCTGATCACTTCTAAATTGAAATACTCCATCATTCGTCTGACTTCACGATTTCTTCCTTCAAATATCGTAATCAGCACATGACTTTTCATCTTATCTCTGGTTGGCTGAAGGCTGACTCTGGCAGGAAGTGTCACGCAGTCTTCGAGCTTAATTCCATGTTTCAGCTGATCAGCCATTTCATCGGTGAATCTGCCTCTGACTGATACATCATATGTTTTTGATAAATGATATCTCGGATGCATCATCTCATTGGCAAATGATCCATCATTAGTCAGAATCAGCACACCTGATGTGTCATAATCAAGTCTTCCGACCGGAAAGACGCGTTCCTTAATATTTGGAATGCAGTCAATGACAGTTTTTCTGCCGCGATCATCGCTGCAGGTACACAATGTACCAAGCGGTTTGTTCATCAGCAGATAAACATGTTTTTCCATCTTGAGCGGAATATTGTCAATGGTTATTTCATCATCTGCCGATGCCTTGGCACCAAGCTCGCTGATTGTTGTTCCATTTACTTTGATTCTTCCCTCAGTAATCAGCAGTTCTGCCTTTCTTCTTGAAGCAGCACCGCTCCTGGCGATCAATTTCTGCAGTCTCTCCTGCATGATAGATCTCAATGATGATTCTGGGTATTACCCCAGAATCCGCTTCCTGCTTTTTTAAAATCATTCAGTATCATAATTGGAATCCGGATGAATCGGCTGTCTTCTCTGCTGAGAATAGCAGCAGCGCTAAGCCTCTTTTTTCCATCCTGGCAGCTGTAGCCATTGTCTGTCTCATTGACTCGAACAGGGATTGCAATCCCCCGAATACGAATGCTGTCAACAAAAGCAGTCTCTACTTCTACTGGTTCATAGCTGATCTCATCTAAATCTACTATTGTGTTGATCACTTTGTTCTTCGTCCTTCTTCTTTTCCTGATCCAGAGCTTTTCTGATTTCATCAGCCTTAAGATCAATAATCGTCGTCTCTAAGTTCTGAATTGCCTGAGTCATATCGGCAGGCGGAAGCGGCTTTAGCGCCTCCTCTTCTTTCTTAATAATCCGTTCTTTCTGAACTTTCTTAGTTTTATTCTTCTTGTATTTCCGAGCAATCAAAATGATCAGGATAATCAGCAAAGCTAGTGCAGCTGAACTGTATGCTGCAATCTTTTCTATATCCCATGAACTGCTTTTAGATGTCACTGACTCAATTGGATCAGTACCGGTATATACATTTGAAGTACGGCGTGCAAGGACCATATAGGAACCTTCTCCTCTTGTCATAAAGGTGATCTGCCCATCGGTCTGCCGTGTATAGCATTCCACTACATCGCCAGTTGATTTAATGTAATGAAGGACAGTAAATACATCTGAACTCTCACAGTCCGCCGGCTTATTGATTGTCAGCAGAAGCGGACCTTCCGGATCTGGTTCACTGTAATTCTTCCTGATCACAACATCAAAGGTTTCCTTTGGCGTATTCTCAAGATATTCAGCAACTGTATTCATTGAATATTTTGCTTCAGCAGATACTGAACTGCTGATACGAATCCGATACGTGTCTTCGACAAGCCAGAACTTACTCAGTGAATCATAAAGCGGATATGATACTGACAAACCGGAAACACCTAAATCATAAGGATTCTTCTCCAGTACATAGCGTATTTTTTTCTGATATGCGTTTCTGAGAATTTTGTCAAAGCTGCGCAGTTCCGCCTGAGTCAAGTATGGCTGCATATTGTTATCAATATCCTGCTTGAGTGAGATAATCTCATTCACATCGTTCTCACTCAGCGTCTCTGCTTCGCTATACTTTTCAATCATATTCTGAATCTGCTTTTTAATCCTGGAACGAGTTGTATCTGAATCTCCATTTACGCTGATACTGTACTCAGTGGTACAGCCTGCATACTCCGCTGTTATCGTCTGATCACCGGCTGCAGTCATATCAAAACCAGATACTATCGTAG
>SABF01000120.1 GCA_009929095.1 Erysipelotrichia bacterium | reverse complement strand
GATCAGCGCTGTACCAAGGGAATCATCCAAATGTCCATGACCGGCATGAACAGGAATGCCTGACGGTTTGTCTGCAGCGATGAAGTCTTCATCCTCATAGAGAATCTTTGGTTCAGCACATGAAATGAACTGCTCCATTTTGTAATCTTCCGGAAATACCACTGTCAGTACACCGCCTGCATGCGCGATGTCATTAACATAAATTCTCTGTTCATCCAGAAGTATCTGTCCTGAGAACTTCAGTCTTGATATCTCATGTCTGGACAGATGAAATACCTTTCGAAGAATACTGTCGGCAATGCCGTGTGTCTCTTCGATCTCAGTTTCTGTGAGTGTGCGGCTGATCTTCTTCATGTCTTGATTCCTTCTTTTCAAAAGGAGACCGCGATGGTCTCCCTGTTAACTGATTACTGTATCTGTGAACGCAGATAGTTGAAGATAAAGCTGTCCAGATCTCCATCCATAACGCCATTGATGTTGCCCACTTCATAGCCGGTACGAAGGTCCTTGACCATCGTATATGGGCAGAACACATAAGAGCGGATCTGAGAGCCCCATTCATTGGCCTTAACCTCGCCTTTGATATCTTTCATACGTCGCTCATTCTCTTCTATCTTGAGCCGAAGCAGCTTGGACTTCAGCATGTTCATGCACTGTTCACGGTTCTGCATCTGCGAACGCTGCGTCTGACAGAATACGACAATCCCGGTAGGAATATGCCTCATACGCACTGCTGAGTCAGTCTTGTTGATATGCTGTCCGCCGGCTCCGGAAGAACGCATTGTAACAATTTCCAGGTCTTTATCATCCACTTCAATATCCATATCATCTTCAAACTGCGGCATAACTTCTACTGAAGCAAACGAAGTATGACGTCTGGCTGCAGAATCAAACGGTGAGATGCGGACCAGTCGATGGACACCATTTTCAGCTTTCAGATAGCCATAAGCCATCGGGCCTTCAAGCAGGACAGAACAGGATTTGACTCCTGCTTCTTCGCCTTCTTCATAGTCCAGCAGAGTGACTTTGTATCCCTTGCGTTCTGCCCATCTGGTGTACATGCGATACAGCATGCCAGCCCAGTCCATGGCTTCCGTGCCGCCGGCTCCTGGATGGATTTCCAGAATGGCCGCATGACCATCATATGGTCCGGACAGCAGTACCTGTATCTCATAACTGTCAAACTGCTTCATGACATCCGCATATTCTTCTTCAACCAGATCCTTCAGATCCTTGTCAAAGGTGGTCTTGAGTTCATCAGTGCTTTCATCCAGATCCTTCAGTGACTGGTCAATCGCACGGTAATTGGCCAGCAGTGATTTCATGGCATTGGTTTCCCGTATGACTGACTGAGCTTTTTTCTGATCTTCCCAGAAATGCTCTCCATTCTGAAGCGCTTCGTTTTCTTTTATCTTCTCCTCTTTAGACGCGAGGTCAAAGAGATTGGCCAAGCTGTTCCAATTTAGCCTGGCTGCGGGCAATGCCCTGTTTCATTTCAAATAATTCCATCTGTTTTTCTCCTTTATGCCTGAGCAGATTTCTCTGCATTCGGCGCAGATTCCACTTTGAGATTCATGCAATAGGCAACTATTTCCTGAGCAATATTTGACATCATGGTTTGGAATAGGGTATAGCCTTCCGACACATATGCCTGCAGCGGATTATCCTGTGCATAGGAGCGCAGTCCAATGCCGTCTCTCAGTTTGGACATGGTATCGATATGTCCTACCCATGCACGGTCGATGATACGCAGTGACATCTCACGTTCGAACAGACGAATCTGTTCCTGAACCGGCTTGATCTTTGTATCATAGGCATTCCACGCTCTGTCCATCAGCATTGAAGAGATCTCTTCTGAGTTTCTGCCTGTCAGTTCTTCTTCATTTGCCAGACCGGCAAATCCCAGATGATCCAGAGACTTCATAAGCTCGGGAATCATGACATCCTGAGTTCGGGAAGCCGGATCTATATGAGCAGCAACCGTATCGCTGATGACACGTTCAAACATGTCCTTGATGACTTTATGAACATCCTCGTTGTCAAGAATGAAGTTGCGCTGATCATACATGACCTCGCGCTGCTGACGAAGGACATCATCATACTGCAGAAGGGTCTTACGGGCATCAAAGTTCACGCCCTCAACGCGTTTCTGGGCAGAGCTGATCGACTTGGTAATGGTCTTGGATTCTATTGCCTCATCACCGAGCGCCTTGAAGATTGACTCCATGCGTTCACTTCCGAACCGCACCATCAGATCATCCTGTACGGATACATAGAATCTCGACTCGCCCGGATCACCCTGACGTCCGGAACGCCCTCTCAGCTGGTTGTCAATTCGTCTTGATTCATGACGCTCACTGCCGAGCACGCATAGACCGCCAAGCTCTCTGACTCCTTCGCCAAGCTTGATATCGGTTCCGCGGCCAGCCATGTTTGTTGCAATGGTCACAGCACCCTGTCTTCCGGCATGCGCAATGATATCTGCTTCACGGGCATTGTTCTTTGCGTTCAGCACTTCATGAGGAATCTTGCGCTTTTTGAGCATGTCGCTGATCAGTTCGGATGTTTCAACGGCAATTGTTCCAACGAGTACCGGCTGACCTTTTTCATTGCGCCTCATGACCTCTTCAGCCAGTGCATCGAATTTTGCCTTCTTTGTACCATATACCGCATCCGGATTATCCAGACGGGCAACCGGTTTGTTAGTTGGAATCTCATAGACCAGCATGTTGTAGATTTCGCGGAATTCTTCTTCTTCTGTCTTGGCAGTACCAGTCATGCCTGACAGTTTATTGTACAGGCGGAAGAAATTCTGATAGGTAATGGTCGCAAGGACTGTGGTTTCCTGACGGATTGACACGCCTTCTTTTGCGCAGACTGCCTGATGGAGACCATCTGACCATTCTCTGCCTTTCATCAGACGTCCGGTGTTTGGATCTACGATATCAATCTCATCGTTTTCACTATCCACGACATATTCCACATCCTTCTGCATGATGTAGTCTGCCTTCAGTGCCTGATAGATGCGATGAAGAAGCTGAGTGTGTTCCAGGTTGTACAGGTTATCAATCCGGAATACTTTCTCTGCCTTCTCTACGCCGTGTTCTGTCAGCTGGCAGATTCTGGCTTTGACATCAATTTCATAATCCTCTTCCGGCTTCAGGCTCTTTGCAAAACGATCTGCCTGAAGATACAGATTGGCAGTCTGTTTCATTCCGCCGGAAATAATCAGCGGCGTGCGTGATTCATCGATCAGAATGGAGTCAACTTCATCTACAAGTGCATAGTTCAATCCGCGCTGAACACGATCGCCTGCCTTAGTGACCATATTATCTCGCAGATAATCAAATCCAAGTTCTGAGTTGGTGGTATAGGTGACATCGCACTCATAAGCCTGACGCTTCTGAACAGGTGTCAGCTGCCGCAGATTCAGTCCAACCGTCAGACCAAGAAATCTATGGATCTGGCCCATCCACTCGGAATCTCGCTTGGACAGATATTCGTTGACTGTAACTACATGCACGCCTTTTCCACCCAGGGCATTCAGATACACTGCCATAACCGAAGTCAGTGTCTTGCCTTCGCCCGTCTTCATTTCAGCAATATCGCCGCCCTGCATAACAGCAGCGCCAACCAGCTGAACATGGAATGGGTACTCACCAATGACTCTGCGGCAGGCTTCTCTTGCCGTCGCAAAAGCCTCCGGCATGATGTCATCCAGTGTTTCTCCATCTGCCAGACGTTTTTTCAATGCCGGTGTCATAGCTTTGAGTTCCTCATCGGTCATCTTTGTGTATTGATCTGCCAGTGCTTCAACCGGTTTAATCCTTTTTTCAATCTCTTTCAGGCGCCGATTGTCTTCATTCATTAATTTTTCAAGAAAATTTGCCATCTGAAAACCTCCATAAAACAGCAGAGTAATTATACCCTGTGAAGTACTGCCATTCAAGAAAACCAGCAAACTTGCGGATATTCAGATTATTCACAAGTGGTTATCTGCGGCAATTCTGAGACAGTATATGCAGCTGTCCGCATATTAGTTTCTGGTCTCAGTCTATCAACAGGAGACTTTTCACTGCTGTTTGCCGCTCTCAGATTCTGTTTCCCTTCATCCATATGCACCGATAAATCCTTGCACTGCGGATGCTTTGCATTCATTTTCTTCTTGATCCCGAAGCAACTGCACACGCATAAATACGGATGCAGTGATCACTTTTTTCCAGACAGTTCAGTGCACCGCGTATCGTTGAACCGGTAGTAATCACATCATCACACAGCACTATTTTCTTTGGCAGTCCAATATTCGGCTTCAGACGGATTCCATGCCTCATTTTCTGCCGGCCTGCTCTGGAAAGTTCTTTCTGCTGTTCAATCAGCACTTTGTCAAATGGCTCCAGCATATTAAGACCAAGGCATTCAAAGATTCCCGGCAGATGATGAAACCCCCGTTCTCTATTCTTTTCTTCCGTGCTTGGAATTAAGAGAAGCGTGCACCCATGATACCGGTGTCTCAGTTTTTTTCGGTATAAATTAAGAAATATTTCATGCAGAGCCTCATCATTGCACTCTTTATACTGCAGCAGACATTTTGCAAAGCCGCCCTCATATTCCCAGTCTGAATCTGCTCTGATTCCGTCAATTATGAATTTCTGTTTACTGGCAATCCACTGCGAGCGGCAGGAGTGACAGAGAAGATCCTCTTCAAAAAGCATCTCCTGCCAGTTTCCTGAAGACCCAATTTGTTTTCCGCACATCATGCATCGTTCCATACATTCGCCTTTCTAAGCTGATTCACACATTTCTCTGCCAGTTCACTGCGCTCTTTCAAAAGAAACAGCACGTCACCATCCGGATGCAGAAAAGAACGGCCGACTCTTCCTGCCATCTGTATCAATCCTGCTTCATCAAAAATCTGACAGTCTGCCTCATAGACACAAACATCTGCGCCTGGAACCGTCACACCTCGTTCCAGTATCGTAGTTGCCACAATCAGCCCAGCTGATTCCTGCCTGAATCGCTGAATAACATCATCTCTGTCAGGTGTTCTGCTGGTACACACATAGCAGGAATGAAAAATTCGTTTCAAAACTGCACCCATCCGTTCAGCCTGAATGATTCTCGGCACAAAAATCATTCGTGGATGATCTTTGCGGCATCTGATCCAGCGGATCAGACGCATCCATAAAAACGGTGTCGGTGCGCAGAACAATGAAGGAATCGGAAGCGGATGCCCATGAGGACGGCGATTCAGTATCAGTTCATTCAAAGTTCCCTTTCTTACCCTTCGCATCAGCTGCTGATCCGGAGTGGCTGTCAGAAAAATGCGTCTGCCCCGGCAGGAAGTTCTGGCAATCCCATGCAGTACCGGATCTCCTCGATAAGGAAAGGCATCCGGTTCATCCAGTATCAAAAG
>SABF01000500.1 GCA_009929095.1 Erysipelotrichia bacterium | reverse complement strand
CCGGATTGGTTCCGCAGGACAGACATAGGTGCCTTTTGTCACCTTGTCACCATAATACATGGTGATCGGACTCCCGTGAATTCCAGTGTTCGATGTTTGCATTACACCTCCGGAATAGTAGCTGTACCAGCGGAACTGATGTTCTGAGGATGTGCTGCTCAGTGTGACGGGAATGCTCCAGTCGTTAAAGTCCATAAGATACATGGATTCTGCAATCCCGATTTGTTTCATATTGTTCAGACAGAAAATTTCATGTGCCATCATTCGTGCACGGTTCAACGCCGGAAGAAGCATTCCGGCAAGAATCGCGATGATCGCAATTACTATAAGCAGTTCAATCAATGTGAATTTTTTCATTCTCAATATCTCCTTATTTATGTAGAATGATTCTTTCGATAGCATGCTTCCACGATCTCCGGTTCCGCGGAAGAATCCGGAGTCAAAATCCGATTCAGAAGTTTCTCCGCAATTTTATCATACTGAGGATCAAAAGATTGAATCGCCGGGATTACATTGGAAAAAAGCGGGTCATGATTTCCCCCGTAGATGGTCAGGTCAATACCGGCATTCTGAAGACGGGACTGCAGGGAAACCGCATGGAGCGCATCATCGACATAGAGGAAATCCGGGCGCAGCGGCAGAATCATCTTTTCCATGACCCAGTCGCAGCGATCGCAGATTTCAGGCAGTTTCTCTTCCGGATATTCCACAATCAGATCTTCCTTGATTGTCAGCTTATTCTTTTTCATTGCCGCACGGAACTCTTCGCACAGGATTTTTTCGGAACTCCAGATGCGGCTTGCACAGATCATGCCGATTTTCCGGAATCCGTTTCGAATGGCTTCGGCAATCATGAAAGTCAGCGCGGCCTCCCGGCTGGTTGCAACATAGGAGCGGGAGGAGAATGCCGGTTTTTCCATGAAAACAATTTTGGATTCTCCCTCAAACAGTGCCGTGATTTCCTTCCGGAATTGTGGATAATCATGGGCGCAGCATATAATTCCGGTTACTCCGTAATGC
>SABF01000499.1 GCA_009929095.1 Erysipelotrichia bacterium | reverse complement strand
GGTTTCTGTTCATTCATTTCGATTCCTCACTGTCTTCAATCATTTCCCGCATGGCTTTCCAGCCAATCGTTGCGCACTTAATGCGATTCGCCTGCTTATGTACATTCTTCATGGCAACTGCTTCTTCCAGAAGATCCGGATCGTATTCTTTTTCTTCGATCATATTGAAATAGTTTTGTATGATTTTTTCGGCTTCTGCAACTGATTTGCCTTTCAGAAGATCTGTCATCATTGAAGTCGACGCAGTACTGATCGTACAAGCCACACCCTCAAAGCGAATATCCTTGACCTTTCCATCCTGAATCAGAGACTGCACAGTAATATCATCAATGCAGGAATCAGAAGCCATATGCACAGAATGATAACCCGAATCCTCTGTTAGCTTATGATTATGCGGATACTGATAATGATCCATGATCAGCTCCCGGAGTACCTCCGGATCATTTAATAAGTTTGCAACATCACTCATATTGACTGTCTCCTGATTCAGAAGAAGATCCCGACTGCATTTTTCAGTGAAATATCCTTTGCGGCTTCCACAAATGCGTCGACATCCTTTCTGGTATTGTAAAAATAAATTGATGCTCGTATTGTCTGATCTGTTCCAATAATCTCATGCAGAAGCTTTGCACAATGATTTCCAGAACGTACAGCTATGCCGCGGCTGGCAAGATAGCCTGCCGCATCCTGGGCAAACACTCCTTTTGCATTAAAGGCGATAGGGCCATATTCATTGTCCGGATTATAAAATTCCAGATTGTCCAAAACAGATATTTTTTCACAGAAATACTTTCTGAGATCCTTCTCATAGGCAGATATTTCATCCATACCTATGGAAAGAAGATACTCAGCTGCCCTACCCATACCGATGGCACCTTCGATGTTCGGTGTTCCTGCTTCAAATCGATAAGGTGCATCCTTAAGCGTAATGTCACCGCACGATTGAAACCTGGCATTCATTCCGCCGCCCAGCATAATAGGATCCATTTTCTGCAGCAGTTCATATTTGCCATAGAGAACACC
>SABF01000119.1 GCA_009929095.1 Erysipelotrichia bacterium | reverse complement strand
GTTCAGATCAAGACGTATACCAAGCAGATCAGCACATGCCGGGAATGCACAGCCGATGACCACCATGATCAGCAGCATGACTCCTCTTGCCGGATAATTAGCCGCCCGCATGACCAAAAGAACTACGGCGGTCATAAGCAGCCCCAGGGCAATCCCGGCAATGATTGCCGAGATCAGTTTCTTCACCTGTCCGTTTCCCTGCTCTTCCATTACTTTTTCACCGCCTGATACGCTGTCGGATTCTTCGAAAGATCTCCGGTATAAATCACTGTAATTTCATCCCCTGGGCCAATTTCGGCATCTGCAGTATAGTGATCCGCCTTGATGAACAGAACTGTTAAATCCTGGAGTGTTGCCTTCAGCGTCAAAGGCAGGTCCTGCTCTGCAATGCAGTCCACTGTTTCCGCATCTGCTGGAATGTCTCCTTCAGAAGAAACTGCTGACTCTGCTGAAGCTGTTGGCTCTGACGAAGCCGATGGCACTGTCTGAGTGTTTGTCTTTGAGGCAATAATACAGCCGGACAGCACAATCATTGAGATGAATGCAATCGAGATTTTTATTGTTTTTTCTAGCATGACTGTATTTTACCATTATCCGCCTAATTATGAAGAATGACGCCGCAGGAATCACGGCGTCATATAGTTTTGCTCAATCAATGTCGAAATCGATGGAAGCATTGCTGGATTTGAGCGTTACTTGCTTCGCACCCCTGCTGTTAGGAATTCTGCAAGATCCATTCGAGGTATTGCAGGTAAAACTGTAATCATCTTTTCCAGTCAGTGATCCTTCAATATGTCCATTGGATGTTACAACGGAAAGCCCCTTCTGAATACTGATCTCATAAGCTTCAATATGAGCATTGCTGGAAGTCAGGTCTATCGTTTCTGCCTGCATGGTCTTGCAATTGATACTTGCATTGGATGTTTTAAATGTAAGATCATTCGCCTTGACATTCTCTGCATTCACGCTGGAGTTGGAGGTAATTGCTCTGAGCGAACCGCCGCAGCTTACAGTATCCAGATTGAGCGATGCATTGCTGTTGTGGAGCGTAATATCATTTTCAGCTTCAATATCGCTGAGCGTTATTGAACTGTTAGATGTATCAATTGTCAGACTTTTAACATTAAGATCTTCTGCATTAACCGATGCATCTCTGTTGGAAATACTGACGGAATCATATTGTTTCGCAGGAATCTCAACAAGCAGTTTTTCCTGATCCAGATTTAGATTGAACAGCATCGATTCTTTACTGTCCTGTTTATTAATATAGAGCACTCCGTCTTTCACTTCCGTGGTGTAGCTGTTCAGACTGTTCTCCTTCAGGTGAACCACAATCTGTTCTGTATCACCGATTTTAAGCTGCACTTCTGCTTGCTTTTCATTGATCACAAGAGCAGAAATATTTTTTGACGAATATTCCACCGTACGATTCGTATAGGCTCCGCCGGATGTCAGACCTTTGAAGCCGTTTCCGGAAAGGAGAACGCCAATGGTCATACACGCAATTCCTATACCGACACTGGTTCCCGCAATTTTATAATAGTTCTTAATCTGCGTGTAATCCTTCATGCATTTATACCTCCTCTCGCAAAGAATCGGACCTTCAGATCCGTAAAGAAACTCTTTGTCATTCCCAGCATCCAGCTGCACGCTTTGACAACCGGTTTATAGAGATACATGCCAATGCCAAATGTGCAGAGACCGCTGCCCAGAACAAAAAATGCCTGGCTAATTCCCTGCGTAAAGGAGATCACACAGCTGGATATTACACAGATTACACCAGCGATAAGAACACAGATAAACGCCAGTGCAAGTGAACCAATTACTGCCCACAGGGATAAATACATAGCAAATACCACTATCACTGCAGCCAGAAGCAGCGGAGCCCATATCGGTGAGGTCAGAACCATAATTGCAATATACAGTATCTTATTTGAAGCATGTGCTTTCCGGTCTCTCATCCTCTGACCTGCCAGTTTGATAGCAGAATAGTCATCCAGAATGCTGTATACAATTTCATTCATGGAACCCAGTTCTGCAACCGCTTCTTCTTCCGTTTTACCCTCTGCTTCCATGCGATCTGAAATCATCTCTGAGTAATAACTTCGCGATTCTTCTCGATCCGCTGCAGGCAGGCATAACAGTCTACGATCCAGTGCATCCAAAAATTCCTGTTTGTTCATTTTCCTTTCCCCCTGTTGCTGTCTGTGATGAATTCAATCACTGCAACCATTTCCTTCCATTCTTCCATAAAATCAATCAATCTTTGCCGTCCAGTATTGGTAATCGAATAATACTTGCGCAGCCGTCCGTTATACTCTCTAGGCTGCTCCGTTACCATGTCCTGAGTTTCCAGACGCCTCAGGATAGGATACAGCGTGGACTCTGAGACTTCCAATACAGGTCCAATTTCCCTAATAATTGCATAACCATAGGAATCTCCCTGATTCAGTACAGAGAGCACGGCCGCCTCCAATACTCCTCGTTTCAGCTGTGCATCCATCTATATACCTCCCGATGCATAATACTATGCATCACGTTGTATATGCTGTCAAGTAAAAAAGAGACCCAAAGGTCTCTTAATCAGTGATTGTGTGCAGTGTTCCGCCTTTCAGCAATACACGCTTGTCACTCAGCTTGGATACTGCGTTAGAGTGAGTCACGGCAATGATTGTCTTGCCGAACTTCTCGGCAAGCATCTGGAAGATTCGGATAATTTCTCCTTCAGTTTCCGTATCCAGGTTCCCGGTAGGTTCATCAGCAAAAATCAGATCTTCATTCTTTGCAATAGCACGGGCAATGGCAATGCGCTGCTGCTCACCGCCGGAAAGATGAGTAACCAGTCTTTCTCCCTTAGTATCTGCGATACCAACCATATTCAGCAGTGCCAGTGCCAGATCTTTTCGATTGCTGCCGGGAATCTTGTTATCTGTTTCTGTCATGGCAAGTTCAATATTCTCAATGCCAGTCAGATAGTTGATTAGATTATAAGACTGAAAGACGACACCGATCTTATCTCTGCGGTAGCGATAGAGACCAATTTTATCGAGATCTTCTCCATCAAAATAGATCTTCCCAGACTCCTGCTTATCGAGTCCTGCCATAATTGACAGCAGAGTTGTTTTTCCAGATCCAGAAGGTCCCAGAACGGTATAGAAAGTTCCTGCTTGAAATTCGTAACAGAGATTTTTTAGAATCTGACGTTTATACCCGCCATCAATGTATCCGTAATTAATATCTTCCAGTTTCAGTATTGGCTGTCCCATCATCGTCACCTCTCAGCCCTGTTCCAGCAGAATCTGTTTTGGATTCAGCCGCATGATCATGAAGGACGGAATCACAATCGCAATCAATACCACACCTGCTCCTAGCAGGTATATTTCCATAATCAGAGTTGGTGACACCTTCACATGATACTGAGCCAGCATATCGTCCTGAGTAATGCTGGTAAAGTAATTATTCGAACTGGTGAAGTAATAGTTTGTATCACCCTTGTTATCCCCATATTGGGCATCGCTTGTCGTCTGGTAGCTCAGTACCAGATCGCCAACTTTCCCGGCGATGACAGAGCCTGACGCCACCGCCAGAGAGAATCCAACAATGGCAATCATAATCAGTTCCAGAAACATCTGGGTGACTATCTTCATCTTCGAAGTACCCATGGAGAGCAGCACGCCAATTTCATATTCACGTGTTTTCATGGACAGTGCTGTCACAAGAGTGATGATGATAATTGCATTGACTACCACAATCCATACAATGATGCTTGAGAAGAAATTCAGTGTATCAAGCGGACGTGCAAGTTTCTTGAATGTTGCATTATCTGCATTCAGCCACATGTACTGAGAGAGCTCGCCAGTATGATCTGAAACAAATTGATCAACTTCGAGCGGATCATTCAGCAGATAAATCGCTGAACTCGGAGTAGTATTGTCATTAATCAAATTCTCGGCGGTGTACGATGTCATATCACTTAAACCGCTGTAGTACAATTTGTACTGTTCTGCAAAAGCCTGTTTGCCCCAAGTTATATACGTACTCATAGGCATCAGAATTGTATTTTTCGGAGAATCACTGGCTGACATCCATTTGTAGTCGTCTGCGTTGCGATCCACATCGGCTTTAGTAGTATAAATACCGCAGATTGTCAGGTTTAATTTCATCTTTGCACTATCAATTCCCTGCGTTTCTGCATTCTTCATCGAATCTTTATCCAGCAGATTGATACTGATATCATCACCGACAGACAGGCCATTCAGATCAGCCAGTTCTTTCGTGATCAGACACACTGCATCCTCATTGTCAATATTTGCCTGGGTGTAGTAATTACCGGACACCACACTAATTGTACCTTCCGTAAGTTCAATCGTTCTCAATGAACTGCCGGCAGTAACCTTTATGTTTGTGCTGGTATATCCCATCGCACTGATGACATTCCCGTTATCATCTGTTGTCTCATTGCCAAGGGGAACATTGTCAAAACCATCAGAAGTGCCATTCATTGACACGTTGAAATTGTATGCTTTCACTCTGCTGTCGTTAGCCAGTTTCGACACTTCGTCCTCTTCAACTTTCGGCCGATTGGCATAAGCCTGCTGCATTTCATCAGAACTGCTCAGGCCATCTGCATATTTATAGAATGAATCTGTGTCCAATTCATAACTGACAATTGCACGCATTGATTTTCTCGTCAGCACTTTCGCATTTTGCGCTGCCTCAGAAATTCCAAGACCAAGAATTACCAGATTGCCGATCACAAAAAATGTCAGAATAAGCAGAAGTGACTTAACTTTCGTTCTGGTGATATAGCGCCAAGCGCGCTGTGCAAAGTTCATCATGAATGAACATCACATCCTTTCCTTAAGACTATTTTCATTGCTGTCACGGCGCCGGTGTGGGCGTCGGCGTCGGCGTGGGCGTAGACGCCGTCGGTTTTGGATTATACTTGACACCGACTGCCGTTGCCCACGATGCTTTTCAATAGAATATGACAGTTCACGGCGTCGGTGTAATCATTGTATTAGCAATGGAATAGCCTTCAACGGCACAGCAGCAGCATTTGAATATAACGCAGAAAATGCCAAAACAATTTTTTTGATAGTACGGCTTTATTTATCCTGGGCGTTATTGATCCAGCTATGAGTTATTTCATCAGGTTTACTTTTATATGGTATATTAAGCATGACTTACAGATTTTCCCCTGCCCCGTCATTTCTCATCGGCAGGCACTTCAGTGCAGACGTTATGCTTTGTAACATAAAATACCATCGCTTCATAAATTAAAAATAATTACATCAGAATATTACCCTGGTATTAACAAAGATCAAATTAATCAAGCAAAATGCCTGAGCAAAATCAGTTTGATCGAGGAGTGATCTCTTTTGAAAGAACCTTTCGTTCATCTTCATGTGCATACCCAATACAGTTGGGAT
>SABF01000118.1 GCA_009929095.1 Erysipelotrichia bacterium | reverse complement strand
GTTGATGCCCTGATGGCATGCGGCGTTGAGGTTCTTGCCATGGATGCTACAAAGCGCATTCGTCCTAATGGCTCTTCACTTGAAGACTTCTTCAAAGAAGTGCGCACTAAATATCCAAATCAGCTGTTTATGGCTGACTGCTCTGATCAGGAAGAAGGAATGAAAGCCGCAGAGATGGGATTTGATCTGATCGGTACCACAATGGCCGGCTATACTTCCTATACCAGAGGCCGCTCAGTTCCGCCGTTTGATATGATTGAATATCTTGTAAAGAACTGCGGCAAACCGGTCATTGCAGAAGGCAACATCTCTACTCCTGACTATCTGAGAAAGGCACTTGATCTTGGTGTTCACTGCGCGGTTGTAGGCGGTGCGATTACCAGACCGCTTCAGATTACCAAAACATTTACTGCGGTGATCAAATAATGAAAGACGAACATCGCATTGCCGTACTTGATATTGGCGGCACCAGAATCAAAGCTGGTCTGTTCTTTGGATCCTCACTGATTCAGTCTGCTGAATGTGATACCCCTGCCAAAGAAGGTGCAGCCGCTCTTCTGAAAGCAGCCGGTGATCTGATTGAACAATTCAAACCGTTTATTGCAGTGGGAGTCAGCACTGCCGGTCAGGTTGATCCGGTGAATGGAATCATTCTCTATGCAAATGAAAATCTCCCCGGCTATACTGGAACACGGGTTGCTGATTACTTCCGTGAACGCTTTGACTGCAGCTGCAGTGTCATGAACGATGCCTATGCAGCAGCACTTGGTGAAGGCAGATACGGCGCTGCCCGAGGACACTCAGACTATATCTGCATCACTTATGGGACGGGCATCGGCGGCGGAGTATTCCTGGATGATCATACCTACTATGGAAAAGGCGGCAGTGCCAATCTGATGATTGGCGGACTGATCACTCATCCTGAACTTCGCAGACCAGATGACCCTTTTGCAGGCTCCTATGAACGCTGTGCTTCAACCACTGCACTTGTAAAGATTGCCAGTTCAGTTGATCCCTCTCTTGATAACGGCAGAAAGATATTTGCCAGAATCAGTGAGCCAGAAATCATGGAGGCAGTTGATCGGTGGCTGGATGAAATCGCCGTTGGACTGCTGAGTATCCTGCACATCTATAACATTCCATGCCTGGTACTTGGCGGCGGTGTGATGGAACAGCCGGCGGTGCTGAGCGGTATTAGAAAACGAGTTCACGATTCAGCTATTCCGGGATTTCAGGATGCTGTCATCTGCACTGCACAGCTTGGCAATCAGGCTGGACTATATGGAGCACTTGGCTGTATCACACAGCAGATCGAAATCGACTGTTAAAGCAGACATGCAGAGATATCAATCTCTGCATGTTTTATTTGATCTGATGCAGGCTGACTGTCAGAATTCATTGTCCCGTTCAATCCCATATTTTTTTATGCAGTCACTTGCATAAGCGCTGCATAACAGCCGATAGACTGATTGATCTTGAAGCATAGAAAAAGGGGCTGCAGTACTGCAGCCCCCATGTCAGTAAATTGTCTGTTAACTAATACTCAAGATTCTTTCCGGTTGCCGGGTCAAACACATGAACGCAATTGCCTTCAAATGTGAATTCAACGTCTTTGCCGGAAGCGAAGCTTGCACGCTGTTCACCGCTCAGATCGATTGTTGGAACGATGATGATCGTATCACGACCGCAGGCGCGCAGATGCAGATGTACTGCTGAACCCATCATTTCACTCACATCCACAGTTCCGTGAATAGTAGCACCGGGCTGATCATGAACTTCAATGTGTTCCGGACGAATGCCTAGTACGACATCCTTGGACTCAACTTTATTATCTGACAGACGCTTCTGCTTATCAGCACTCAGTTCAATTTCGGCATTTTCAAGCTGTACATAATACTTGTCGCCCTTTTTAACCAGCTTGCCATCAAACATATTCATCTGAGGTACACCGATGAATCCTGCCACAAACAGATTTGCCGGGCTGTCAAATACCTGCTGAGGTGTTCCAATCTGCTGAATGACACCGTCTTTCATAATAACGATGCGATCGCCAAGTGTCATAGCTTCAGTCTGGTCATGTGTAACATAAATAAATGTTGTATCGATGCGCTGACGAAGCTTTATGATTTCAGCACGCATCTGGTTTCTCAGTTTAGCATCCAAGTTGGACAGAGGTTCATCCATCAGGAATACTTTTGGATTTCGAACGATTGCACGGCCAATTGCAACACGCTGTCTCTGGCCGCCTGACAGAGCTTTCGGCTTACGATCGAGATATTCGGTGATTTCCAGAATCTCAGCCGCCTGTCTAACTTTTCTGTCGATCTCGTCTTTCGGAGCCTTTTTCAGTTTCAGTGAGAACGCCATGTTCTCGTACACAGTCATGTGCGGATAAAGGGCATAATTCTGGAATACCATTGCGATATCCCTATCCTTTGGAGCCACATCATTAACGCGTCTGCCGTCGATCAGAAGATCACCTGAAGTGATTTCTTCCAGACCGGCTACCATTCTCAATGTAGTGGATTTGCCGCATCCGGAAGGTCCGACAAGGACAATGAACTCCTTGTCTGCAATTTCAAGGTTGAAATCTTCAACTGCCAGTACACCGTCAGCGGTAACTTTCAGATTGCTCTTTCTTTCCTCTCCTTCGTCCTTCTTCTTTTTCTTCTTTTTGCCATCTTCGGCGTTTGGATAAATCTTGCAGATGTGTTTCAGCGATACTGTAGCCATACGTTTTCCACCTTGATCTGACTGCCTCTGCAAATCAGACCTCCCGGACGTGATTTTTACGTTCCGGTTTGCGTCAGGTCTCCACTCTGGCGCACCGCAGGTGCTGCGGCATCCTCCTCTTTCTTTTTCCTCCGATACCTATGTGGAGTTTACTCGGATGCTAAAATAATACATTTATAGCGTCTGTATTGCAAGCGCTTACTTAATATATGAGATATGAAATTTTCGTCAATGAACATACAAAGCACTGCGCCATGCTGAAATGCCGATTCATCGTATTTCTGTAAAGCTAGATGCAGCTGAATTCACATTCAGTGAATGGATATCCAGCGCATCTCACGCGGTTTTAAATCGAGTGTTTCTTCTTCTCGTCCGTGAATGATCACAGATGTTTTCTGCATCCGATCTGTATTATTGATCACTGCGGCAAGCCCGTTCTTCTCGTATGCTGCAATCTCGGTATCCGGGTTAGTCACAAAGTATTCAAGCATGGATTCTTCCTGATGCGCCGCATAATAGATTGCCCTTAGCAGAAGCCTGCAATTCTGCGGACTATAGGGAAGACCTGCAAAATAGACCGACCTGCCTTTTCCGAAACTGTTGACTGCCATCTGGGTGTACTCGCGATCCATTGCAAGTATCTGATAATTCTCCCCATAAGCGTATACACGATTTTGGCCTTCCCCAAAGTCCAGAGGTTCGGATAGATCTCTCATGATGAAATGGTCCGGATTGCAGTCATTATATTTATCCGTACTGAGAGAAAAGCCAACCTCTTCATCAACACCAAGAACATCGCGCAGCTGAAAGAACGCACCCTGATGCTGTATGGCCGTTGGTTCTCCCACCCCGATGAAACCACCGCCATCATGTACAAACTTTCTGAGTGCAGTAATAACAGATTCATCGAGCCAGTATTCAGCTCCGCTCCAGGAAGTATCCCGATCGCCGGCATTGATGATTACTCTGATGCTTGGATCCAGCCCATTCTTCACGTCATCAAAATCAATGAACTCCACATCCAGCGGCATGCCGCTCAGGCATTCTATGACGCCAACATAGCTGTAGATTTCTCTATGATAGATGGAATGATGAACCTGATTGTTCATCCAGGAACGGACATGTCCCCAGCTGCTCAGCACCGCCACTTTGAACGAAGCTGTGCTGGATTTGCTGTCTGCTGTCTTTTCGTGTATCTCACGGAATTCACTGACTACCTGCTTGATGGTATCAATAAATCCCGGCCATTCTGTTGCCAGTTTCAAATATCCGCCATAGCCGATCCGATCAAGCGGACTTCTGAGAATTGCCCTTCTTGCCTGCAGCCAGTTCTGCTGTGCCTCTCTGATTGGATCTCCGCCTTCACAGAAAACATCCGGGAAGAAATACGGAAGAAGCCTTCCTTCCGTGTACTTCACGCCCTTAATATCAGAGATCATGCGCATGGTGACACCGCTTCCGACACTGCCAACCACTGCATCCAGTCCAATTGACGCAAAATACTTGCCATACGGTTCCGTGCCGATCCAGTGATCGCCAAGAAACATCATTGCCTCTTTGCCATAACTGTGGACAATATCCACCAGTTCTTTCGCAAGCTTGCATACTTCGATCTGCTGAAACTCAATAAAATCCCTGAACTGTTTCGATGGAACCCGAAAGAGTGAATTAAAATACCCCTGATCAACAATATATTCCGGGCGGAACGGATAGCCTGCCCATTGTTCAAATTGCTTCAGGATATACGGGCTGACACTTGCACTGTAGCCAAACCATTCCACATATTTCTCACGTTTATGATCATCAAACGTCAATGTAAACTGATGGAAAAATGTTGTAAAGCGAATGACATTGATTTCCGGATGATTCTGACAGAACAGCTTCAGTTTTTCCTTGACATGCGCCTGTGTTTTCGGCTGACGCACATCAAGAGTGCACTGATGCGGATCATCCTTCCAGTCATTGGTAATAAAGTTATACATGTGGACCGGATCCCAGATGAGGAATGCAAGAAAGCTGACGGTATAAACATGAAATGGAATTGTTTTAATCTGCACGGTTCCATTATCACGATTATATTCCCAGTCCGATATACAGACTGCTTCCCCTGATGTTCGGTCCATGACCTCCCACCATCTCTTAGGATCATCGAGGTCATTGACCTTCAACTGCTGTGTATGGAATCCTTTCATCAGTTCGATTGTCAGCGACTCACTGTCAGCTGTATATCGATCTGTGCTCAGATATTCCTGCTGCACTTCATCAGGATTCTTTTCTGCCCAGTCATTGTCTTTTCTGGTTGTGTAATATGTCGCGTAGATCTTTGCACCGCAGTGCTGCAGTTCTGCCGGCATCTCTGTTCCGTCACAGTCTCTGATTGCGTCGGCATCCAGATCGCTGATCAGTTTCAATGTCTCATCGACCATATCAAGCTCTGTAGGTATGGTCAGTCTGCCTCCCTGTTGCATATACTATCAAATCCCTTCTATTTGAATTTTCGATTGTAAAGACTCAGAACAAGCAGAAGTCCTGCAAGTCCGATGAGTTCAGTGGCCAGACCGGCATAGCCGACATTTCTCTGACCGATAAATACCAGCACAACGGAAACGATAAAGAGTACAATCCGAAACGCCAGTTCTCCAGCTGTTGTATCCTTCATGCTTTATTACTCCTTTACCCCGCCCACGGTCATACCCTGGGTC
>SABF01000498.1 GCA_009929095.1 Erysipelotrichia bacterium | reverse complement strand
ATCCACATCAATAGTTAACTGAACTTGCCCACGAAAGCGGAATTCCTGGATTTTGAAGAATCTTCGGACAAGATTAAGTTCCTCACCAAGTGTATAAAACTCACGCGTGCTATCCATCGCATGTCGAAAGCTCTCAGCAAAGATCTCAACAATCTCAGCATTTTTCCAGTCATTGGCAATGATCAAGTTCATTCGGATCGTCTCAAGTGTATTGAAAAGATAATGTGGATTGATTTGTTCCTGCAACGCTATGATTTCAGCCTCTCTCTTTTCTGTCTGCAACCGCTGGCGGGAAATCTCTGCATCCTTGATCTGCAAATTGGCTTCGTAGACTTCATCAATCAATGTTCTTGTTTTATCGACCATGTTTGAGAGGTTCTGACCAATTAAACCGATTTCATCCTGTCCGGTAGAATTGATCCTTGTCTTGTAGTTGCTGGAAATGACTGCCTGCATCTGAGCGATCAGATTCTGGACACGCCGTGTGATGTTGCGTGCAACACCAAAAAGCATGATCAAGGCAACCAGTATAAATGCCACGCTTACCAGAGAACTCTTGATCCATTCCATTTGAACAGACTCAGCCAGAGACCCTGCAGGGATCAGTGAAACAAGTGACCAGTCCAACACTCGGATACTGGATTGACTGAATTGGGTTCTGATGAAGGCATAGGATTGTCCATCATATGTAATAAATGATTGCGATACCAGGCTATCTAGCGGTTGATCTATCAGCGCCAAGCCATTTTCGTCTGTTTCATGCAGTATTTTTGCATTCGCAAAAGCCATGTCTCTTTCAGTCGAGCTGACTATGTTACCCTGATTATCGATCAGGAAAATGATCTTGCCAGCCTCACGTTCCTGCGCCATCAAGGCATAAAATTGTGTTTCAGGTGCAAAAAGAGCGAAGACACGGTTAATTTGGCCATCAACGGGATCCCTCAGCATCCGGTAACATCCCACATATCGATTGGCCGGTGCTTGGTTGATTTTTTCCGTTAACGCCCAGCCAACCTGTTTGAAGG
>SABF01000497.1 GCA_009929095.1 Erysipelotrichia bacterium | reverse complement strand
CAGCGAGGTTCTTCAAAAAAAAGATTGAAACGACGATACGTTCTGTAAGCAGTCGCAAACGGTTTTAGAAAAAGGGATGTCATGGAAATAACGACTAGAATAGGATGCTCGGTTTTTTGCGCGTGCTGTCCCCAAAAGAGGCTTTCAGAGGCTTACTCTAAACGGAGCCAAGAATTCCTTATGAGCTTCGAGACCTTTAAAACGTGCGTGGACAAAATACCGACAAGCGAAGATCTCTGGTTTTGCGGGATGTGCGAGCCTTTTTCAAACCCTGATTGCGTCAAAATGATTTTATATGCGAAGCAGCGCGGCCACAGAATCAGCGTCTCGACTACACTGACAGGCCTAACCTTGACGGACATCGATTTGTTGAGCAGGCAATTGAAAATGGTGCGAGAGTAATCGTATGTTCCGAACCGATCCCTTATGATCACTCGGAAGTGACTTATATTAAAGTTAAGGATGTAAATGTAGCATTCAATCGTGTTGCAGACGTATTCTATGGCTGTCCATCACATAAGCTGCTGATGTTCGGCGTTACCGGAACCAATGGTAAGAGTTCTATTGCCTGCATTATCCGTGACATTCTGAACGATCATCTGCCGACTGGATATATCGGAACAATTGCAATCGAATATGGCAACGTAAAACTGCCGCCGCTTCTGACGACACCGGATATTGATGATCTGCATGGCATATTGCATGATATGGTCAGCGCCGGCATCAAGGCATGTGCTCTGGAAGCTTCATCTATCGGCATAGAACAGGGAAGAGTGGATGCCATAGATTTTGATGAAGGTATCTTTTCCAATCTGACACATGATCACTTGGATTATCACGGAACAATGGATAACTATTTCCAGGCAAAGAAGAAGTTTTTTGATAATCTGAAGCCGGATGCCATTGCCATTACGAATGCGGATGATCCGTATGGAATGCAGATTGTTCAGAACTGTCCATGTCAAGTGTATACTTATGGCATTGATCATGATGCGGATTACAGGGTCATTAAGTATCAGCTGATGAAGGAC
>SABF01000496.1 GCA_009929095.1 Erysipelotrichia bacterium | reverse complement strand
TTAATAAAGACAACCCCTTTCCGGAATCTGAATCTGGATTGGGGTTGTTTGATTTTTCATTAGATCACTTCTTCTGATCATCCATATATCCGCGGGCAACAAGCTCTCTGTCGATGTTTTTCTGCTGCCTCTCTATGAACCTCTGGGTATCAAGGGCGTACCGCCAGACTGATTTTGGAAATTTGTTTTCGATGTCAGGTTTGTAATAGGAGCCGTCGCGCGGCTGCCAGTACTCACGGAGAAGATAGCTGCCGTCTGCGCTGATGTCGAAGGTAAGAGCAACTGGCACATGGCTCCCGCTCTCTGTTGAAGGGTCGATCTTTCCGTCCTTAAGGTCATATTCCAGATAGAGTACCATGGCATAGACGGTGACGCTTTCTGATTCCCTGTCGCTGCCGGGAGATCCGGATGTCTCTGTTTCAAGCACTATATGGCTTTCAAGGGAAATATCTGACTCCCTGTAATCATTCTGGTTGTTCTCCAGAATGGCTTCATGGATAGCAATATCGAGAGGCTCTGCGCTGGAGACGGTGTTTCTGTTGAGCTCAATCAGCTGCTGCAATTTTTCAGGACTTGCAGCATATTCGCGGATATCCCCGCCAGCTATGGAGTCGGCCCATTCGCGGTCGTTTATAAACTCAAGCTCACGTTCTCCGTCTGTAATCACGGCGCTTATTTTCTCCGCATTATCTACAAGGGAAAGAAGGATAAGCGCATTTTTTCTGAACAGTCCTGAAGCCGTAGAATCCTGAGTGTCATATTTATAAATTGATCCCTCTGTAATGCTGTAGTATATGCTGATTCCATATGGCTGTGCAGATGTCTGAAGCTCGATATGGTCATATTTGAGGCCATCCGGCACAGGAAGAAGGTAGACAAGTCTGCCGACAGTGGAACTGTTTCCTGCATATTCTGTCTTTTCGTTCCACAAACCTGCAGCATCATATTGCGGCTGAGCTTCTGTTTTTGAGGCATAAAGATCTGAAATGGCACTGCTGTCCCCTGCATTTATTCTGTAAATCCCGACGTAAGGC
>SABF01000117.1 GCA_009929095.1 Erysipelotrichia bacterium | reverse complement strand
AGCTGCTTCTGTGTAGCAAACAGCATACGCAGATGATCCATGGATAATACTGTTTTTCCCAGTGCAATAAATATGAAATCGGCAATCTGCTCTCGGGAATATGCTTTCTTTGTGGCTTTTGAGACGAGCCGAAGCTTGACATAGTTGGAGATCATGGAGGGGGTCACTTGCATCTCCGGGAAATCCATAAGCAGTCCGTTGATATATTTTGTTACCTGATCCAGGTAAAGGCCGACATCTGGAATCTCACTGTACTTCGGAAGAGTGAAACTGTTCAGAGGTGCCTGAATGTGTTCTTTTTCGTTCATGTTTATATTTTACTTAGGGTAAACGAAAACGTCAAACATATTGATAAAAATCTTGACAGGTTATTGAATAGCGGATATCATAATATTTGTAATCGGTTATCGTTTAACCGATTATAGATTTATAAAGACTGCGAGGTGTGTAACTATGACTGCAATGCCTATGGAACAGATTTATAACAATACAAAAAAAGAATTTCACTTCAGACCGAAAGACCCGATCAGCGCTCTGACTCACTTTATCGGATTTCTACTGGGTATTATTGCCACACCGATCCTGCTGATACACGCTTCCAAAAACGGTGCTGCCAGCCTGACCCTTATCGGTCTCAGTGTTTTTATGCTTTCCGTGATACAGCTCTATGGAGCCAGTGCCTCCTATCATTCATTTGATGTCAATCCAAAGATCAATATGGTACTGAAGAAAATTGATCATATGAGCATATTCCTGCTGATTGCCGGTTCCTATACGCCAATCTGTCTGACTGCAATCGGCGGCCGTTCTGGTACAATTCTGCTGATTGCGATCTGGAGCATTGCTGCCCTCGGCTGTGTATTTAAGTTCTTCTGGGTTACCTGTCCAAGATGGGTATCCAGCGTAATCTATATCAGCATGGGCTGGGCTGTAATCACTGTCATGCCGCAGACAATCAACGCACTTTCTGTCGGGGGATTCTGGTGGCTGCTGGCTGGCGGAATTATATATACTGTCGGCGGTGTCATCTACGCACTCAAGCTTCCGATTATTCCGCAGAACAGTATTGGATTCGGAAATCATGAGCTGTTTCATCTGTTTGTGATGGCCGGTACGCTCTGCCATTTCATTGTTATGTTCCAGTATATTGGAATGATGCACTGAACCGCATCAGTACAGTGTATAAAGAGGCTCTGCAGTGATATCTGCAGAGTTTTTTTACTTTGAACATGCATGAAATTTAGGAGTGTAACCGCTTGCCTAATGATCCGCATTGAGATAAAATAGGATCAGCATTGATAGGAGGCTACCAGCAAATATGAAGCAGATTTCCGTAACAGTTATTGATCCGGTCGGATTACATGCGCGTCCTGCAACCGTTGCAGTAAACGCAGCCAGCAAATTTAAGAGCGAGGCTAAAGTTGCTTATAAAGGACGTACAGTGAACATGAAGTCCATTATGGGCGTTATGTCTCTTGGAATTCCGACACAGAGCGAAATCACGATTACCTGCGAAGGTGATGATGAGGACGTTGCGATCAAGACAATCGAAGAAGTTCTTCGCGCTCAGAAAGTTATCGCATAATTCAATCTGCAAAGATAGGAGATGTCCTCTTGGATATCTTCTTTTCTTTTGCATGCAAAGAGCTGGAGTTTGTACAATAATTAACGAATGTTCAATTTACTGCTCAGCGGATAATGTTATCATTTAGACAGATATTTATTTTCTATCAATTGATCAATCAGGAGGGGTTATGGATCAGAGCAGAATCATGGAAAGCTTTCACCAGGGACAGTGTCTGAATGCTTATCAGCTGTTCGGTGCTCATTTTGCCTACGAGGGCGGAGAGGGCGTACGTTTTACCGTTTATGCCCCGCATGCTCGCAATGTGAGTGTTATTGGCAGCTTCAATGCCTGGGATCAGACGGCGGCAGTAATGGAGCGTACAGGCTTCAGCGGGGTCTGGAGCGTGTTTGTAAAAGGTGTCAAAGAATGGGAATCCTATAAATACCGTATTGAGGATAAAAGCGGAAATTTCATTGACAAGGCAGATCCCTATGCTTTCTACAGTGAGACCAGACCGGAGACCGCATCTAAAGTTTATAATCTGCACGATATCAAGTGGAATGATTCCGCATGGATGAAATCACGTTCCAAGTGCATCAATTCTCCGGTATCTGTTTATGAAGTCTATGCCGGCGGGTGGAAGCACAGCGGTGAATATCCGTATAATTATGACAAACTCAGAGAAGAACTGATTCCATATGTCAGGGAACATGGATTCACACATATTGAAATGATGCCTTTGAATGAATTTCCATTTGACGGTTCATGGGGCTATCAGGCTTCCGGCTATTTCAGCGTGACTTCCCGATATGGCAATCCAACTGAGTTTGCCTCGTTTGTCAACGAATGTCACAATCAGGGAATCGGAATCATCATGGACATGGTTCCGGTGCACTTTGTTAAAGATGCATTCGGACTCAGACAGTTTGATGGAGAACCGCTCTATGAGTATCGGCATCAGTCAGATGCCGAGTCACAGTGGGGTACTCTTAACTTTGATCTCTGGAATGATGAAGTCCGTTCCTTTCTGATGAGTGCTGCTGCGTTCTGGTGTGATGTCTATCATATGGACGGTATCCGTATTGATGCAGTGTCCAATCTGATCTACTGGGGCGGAAACAGAGACCGCGGAACGAATGAAGGATCACTGAATTTCATGAAACGAATGAATTACTCGCTTAATAAGGAATTTCCCAGCGTCATGCTTATAGCAGAAGACAGTTCTGACTATCCGAAAGTCACAGCCAGTACAACTGACGGAGGTCTTGGCTTTGACTACAAGTGGGATCTTGGCTGGATGAACGATACTCTGAAATACTATGCAACAGATCCAATCTATCGAGTATGGGATCACAATAAACTGACATTCTCCATGGCGTATTTCTATTCCGAGAAATTCATCATGCCGCTTAGCCATGATGAAAACGTGCATGGCAAAAAGACAATCATCGATCGCATGTGGGGAAGCTATGACCAGAAGTTTGCACAGGTCAGAAATCTGTATGCCTACATGTTTGCTCATCCTGGAAAGAAACTGAACTTCATGGGCAACGAGATTGCTACATTTCGGGAGTTTGATGAGAAGAGAGAACTGGACTGGTTCCTGCTTGATTATCCGCGGCATCATGCATTTCTGCGCTATTTCCGCGATTTGAATGAAATCTACGCTGGCCATCCGTGCATGTGGGATGGGGACTATGACAGCAGCAGTTTCAAGTGGATTGATGCTGACAATGCCAAGGAGTCGATGTACAGTTTCTACCGTGAAGATGCCAAGGAGTACCTTGTCTGCATTCTGAATATGACACCTGTAGCGCATGAAAAATTTACGATTGGTGTTCCGGAGGCAGGCAGCTATACAGAGATTATGAACTCTGAAAAGGATATTTATGACGGCTGCAACATGTGCAACTTCAAGCCGGTAAAATCAGTGAAAACCAAGACCAAAGGTGCAAAATTCACGGATCAGATTACTGTTTCTGTAGCACCGTTTGCGGCTGTCTATCTGATAAAGTCCAAGCATGTTCACACAGCGAAGACAGAAAACAAGTAAAATAGAAAACTGGAAAGACGGAGGAGCAATGCATGCCGCTGCTTGATGCATATCTTGATGACTTCGGCAAGGTGACGGTATACGTCTCACGCCGGTATTACAGCGGTCACGCTGAGGGATTCTACCTGAGCGATGACGCTGGCAGCAGCTGGAACTGTGTCGTCAGAAGAGTTGAGGAACAGGAACAGAATTTTCTTTACGAACTGATCATTCCAGCAGATTTAAATTTTGGAAGGAAATACTGGATTCGGGATTCCCGGGCTCGAAGTATTCCTTTAAAGTTCCGTTTTATTGTACGTACACCGGAATTTGACCGTCAGTTTACCTATGATGGCGAGGATCTTGGTGCAGTTTATCATAAGGATCATACTGATTTTGCAGTCTGGGCACCGACAGCAGTCACTGTCATGGTCCGAATATGCACTGGGCCGGATATTGCTATCAGAGAAATGAAGCGGACAGCCAGAGGCGTATACCGTGCATCAGTTGACGGCGATCTGCAGAGAGCGACTTACGTCTATATTATTGAACGCAATGGGGAGACCATGGAAACCGCAGATCCCTATGCTCTGAGTTCTTCAGCAAATGGTCATGAGTCAGCAGTTATTGATCTCAGCCGCCTTGAAGCGCTGAAGGATGACAGTGAACTGGAACCGATGAGAAGCGCTGCAGATGCGGTGATCTATGAAGTCAGTGTCAGAGATTTTACGAGCCATGATGATTCCGGATCAAAGGAACATGGCACGTTCGGCGCTTTCCATGAAACGGGAACTTCCTGGGATGGGAACTCTACCGGATTTGACTATCTCTGCCGGCTTGGCATAACGCATGTACAGTTTCAGCCGCTGCTCGACTTTGCCTCAGTGGATGAACTGCAGCCTAAAAGAAATTATAACTGGGGCTATGATCCGTCTCAGCTGATCGGTCTTGATGGTTCATTCACGACTGCACCAGCTGATCCGTACAGCCGAATGCTGGAATTTAAAAAGCTGATAATTGCTCTGCATAAAAAAGGCATTCGGGTAAACATGGATCTGGTTTTCAATCATATGTTTGAAGTGGAGCGTTCCGCGTTTGACTGCTGTGTGCCTTATTACTACTATCGCTACAATGCCTCGGGATTTCTTTCTAACGGATCGTACTGCGGCAACGATCTGGACTCGAAGCGTCCGATGCTTAAAAAACTGATTGTACACTCCATTGCCTTTCTGATGAAGGAGTACGGGGTAGATGGATTCCGTTTTGATCTGATGGGAATTCTGGATGTAGACACGATGAATGATATCCGCAGACTGGCTCTATCCATCAATCCGGATGCGATGATTTACGGAGAAGGCTGGGATATGCCTACTGCTCTGAATGATACAGATAAGGCAAAGATCTATAACCAGAATCGTATGCCTGGAATCGGCCACTTCAATGATGCATTTCGTGATGTAGTCAAAGGGCAGACCGGAGATGATCAGCTTGGCGCAAAAGGTTATGCGACCGGCAATCTTGCTCTGGCATTTGATATGTGCAGCGTCATGGCCGGCAATACATTGGAGACACCTTATTTCAAGCGCTTTGAAGATCCCATTCAGAGCATCAATGCAGTTGAAACTCATGATAACAGCACGCTTTGGGATAAGATGCATTCATGCTGCAGCGAAGAGCCAAGAGAAGTCAGAAAGAAACGTCAGAAGATGATGATTGCCTGTACTATGACCGCCCAAGGAATTCCGTTTCTGCATGCGGGTGAAGAATACTGCGGTACCAAGCAGGGAAGTACTAATTCCTACAATGCCGGTGATGACATTAATGGAATGAACTGGCAGCGCATGGCTTACAACATCGATGTGGTGAAATATACGTCCCGTTGCGTTGCACTGCGAAAGAAGTATCGGGC
>SABF01000495.1 GCA_009929095.1 Erysipelotrichia bacterium | reverse complement strand
GTGTCGTGTGGGATGCAACTGGAATCACTATTACAGATAATACCGAAGCTATTACTTCTTTGGCAGGTGGAGCATCTGTCACCAAGGCCAATGCCTATACTTTTAACATTGCCAATAATATAGCCAAGCGGAGATCGCACTTCGCAGACCCGAATGGAATGTCCATACGGGATATTCAATATCTCCAGCGCTCCGTTTCTGACACTCTGACGTTCCACAAGACCGTCATCTGTTCGGATCCACCATTCTCCTTCTGCAAGATCAGTAAACAGCAGTCTTCCATCAGAATCGGTATATCCATCTCCTGTAATGGAAGAAAATGATTTTTCTTCTGATATCTGCACATAAACACCTGCTCGGCCGATTTCTGCCGTCACACTCTCTGCATTCGGCTGCAGAAACCAGCTGCTGCCTCTTCCATCTGTGACGATGATAGAGGAAACTGCATCTTGATTTCGATTCACACTTTCTATATGAAGCATGGCATGATCTGTAAATGACACTGCACCCGGTATGGTCTGTGCTGACAGTTTGAATGATCTTCCCCAGCCAGAGATCGATGCCTTTGAGATTTTTCATCTTTCCGAAACGCACCATGAAATCGCGGATTTCGGAGAGAATGAGGCGACGGTTTTCCGGATGCACCGGATTGTTTCCCTGAGTGTTTTTCATGATGCCGTCGGGAGTGGCGGTGAACATGCCTTTTTTCGCAAAGGAACGCTTCTGCCGTGCATCCTGAAGTTCCGGGGGAGACATGATGTTGAAAATCGCGACAAAGTCCACGGAATCCTTCGCAAGAGAATCGGCCCAGTATGCGGCATCGGAGAAAGGAGGGATTCCCTTGCCTTCGCGGAAGGGACCGCGCGTGAAGTTGGTGAAGTCATAGCGCAGCAGGGGCAGGGCAAGGAAATTCTGTCCGGTGTAGGCGTAATATTCGCGCAGGAGCTTAAGGATTTTCGGATCAACCTTCAAGTCATCCTTGAGTTTCGGACGGGTATTGTCCCAGTCGAGATTGTAGTCGAAACTCTGGTCCTCGTCGA
>SABF01000116.1 GCA_009929095.1 Erysipelotrichia bacterium | reverse complement strand
GATCAAGGCTCAGGTAAGACGTCTTCAAAACGGTGAGTTTGATCAGGAACTTCTGAATACCACATGTTCTATGTACTGTGATTCCTGGCGTTCCAGCAGAGATGGTGTACGGTCTCTGATCTGGGATGATTATCGAAGCATTCTGCTGCATCGGGAAGATACAGTAGAGCAGCATATTGACGCATTTATGAAGGTGACAAGGGAAGATATCATAGAGGCATGGAAGAACGTTGAACTGAAGGTAAGCTATCGTCTTTCACCTGAGGAGTCGGAAAATGAATAAGTATACAGACAGTCGTCTTCAGGAGAACTGGTATGAAGAAGTGATGTCAAATGGACTGGATGTCATCGTCTGGCATAAGCCGCTTTTTACTGCAAGCCATGTGATGTTTGCAACACCGTATGGAAGTCTGGATCGGGAACAGACTGATCCGGATGGCAATCATTTTCAATTTCCGGCGGGAATTGCACACTTTCTGGAACATAAGCTGTTTGAATCTGATGAACGAGATGTCATGGCAGAATTTTCAAAAATGGGGGTTAGTGTCAACGCATATACCAGCTTTGAAAAAACAGCCTGCTACTTTGAAACAGCAGCCAAAGATATCAGTGAACCGCTGAACCTGCTGCTGGATTTTGTGCAGGGATTCAATGTGACAGATACTTCAGTAGAAAAGGAAAAACCAATCATCATTCAGGAACTGAATGGCTATCAGCAGGATCCGGTATCCAGAATAGATCTGGAAACCTTTACTTCCATGTATCAGAATCATCCAATCCGATGCGATATCTGCGGTGATGAAAAATCAATCCGGGCAATTACCAAAGACAGCCTGGAGGATTGCTATCGGCTGAATTACCATCCCGGCAGAATGATGCTGATTGCTGTGACACCTGTCGATCCATCCTTGATATTTGAACTGGTCAGGAACAATCAGCAGGGAAAGACCTTTGCTCCATACATTCCGCTGAAGCGCTATACAGCGAAAGAACCTGAGCATGTTATACAGCAGGAAAAAGAAATCTCAATGGAATTGAGTGAACAGCGAATCTGCATTGGCATCAAACTTCCGGTGATTGCTGAAACTGCTGCCGAACGAGAAACCAGGGACTGGGCGGTTAAGACATCTATGGATGCCTGGTTTTCCTCAGTCAATCCGGAATATCAGAAATGGCTGGATCAGGGATTGATTTCTTCTTATTTCAGCTATGAGTCTGATTTTTCAGAGGATATGTCCATGATCCTGTTCTATGATCGCGGAATTGAAGCTGAACAGTTCCAGGTATTTATTGAAGATCAGCTTCATAAATGGCAGAATAGCAGAATATCTGAGATCACGGTGAATCAGCTAAGAAGCCGAACTATTGGTACTGCATTGCATCTGCTTAACCATCCGGCAGATATTGCCCGTGTTTTCTTTGACTGCCGGATGAAACATATTTCAATGACCGAGGAAATGAGAATTATTGAATCAATGACACCTCAGCTTCTGCAGCAGAAGATAAGAGAACTGAACCTGTCAAATAGAACTCTGACAATTCTGAAAAACAGCTAAACCTGAAGATTGGCGGACGAAATTACAGAAGTGTCCCGTACATAATCGGTGTAATCGGGAATTGATGTTCATTCGTAACTTTTGATCATTGGTTTGATTGATTGGATAATGTGCCTGCCTGTAAGGAGGAACGAATGGAATGATCAACTCATGTGTACTTGTAGGAAAAGTCAAGGAAATGCCTGAAATCAAAACAACAGCGAAAGGAACATCAGTGGCTCATCTGGTGCTGGAAGCAGATCGTCCGTTTCGCAATGAAGATGGAACACTGTCTGCAGATATTTTTAATGTTACGCTGTGGAAGGGGATTGCAGAAGAAACAGCCAGCATCTGCAAGCCGGGCGACCTGATCGGAATCAGAGGGCGTATGCAGGCTAATGCGTATGTAAAGGATGAAAGAACATACTACAATTGCGAGGTTATTGCTGAAAAAGTGGCTTTTCTATCCAAGAGAATGGAAGCTCTTCAGTCTGCTGAGTGCAGATAAAAAACGCTGATGAATGAACAGCCGCTTCACACTGGCAGGTGAAACGGCTGTTTTCTTTTTCCTGCTATTGTGTTTGATGCCTGAGCGACTGCCATTGAAATACTAAAAAATCAGGACTGCCGAATATGCAGGTGATACAGAAGACTGCATCTGATGTCTTTGAAGAAAAATATCTGAAATAAGAAAAGTTCTCCAAGGAAGAAACTGGCAGACAGCTTATCCGTGAATTGAATGATGAATTTTCATAATTGCAGGAAATGATGGAACCGGCAGTTTTCACGATGAAGATATACAGGGAAAAAGAAGTGGCTTCTTTATTGGATATCTTGATGGAGAGACGGTCTGCGGTTCCTATTGCAGACTCTCAGAAACTGCAGCTGAGATGAAGCGCGTTTATGCTTGCAGAAATCATGTTGGAGCGGCGCACGAGATGATTCAGCAGCTGGAGAATTAAGCACTTGCAGAGAAATAGTCGTAGATAATATAATTTAATATAATCTGACAGGCTGAAATTAGGATGTTTCCATAATTGCAGAAATACTGATATTTTCAAAAAGGATGAATTATCGGGAACTGTTTTGTGATGATAAGGTGTCATTTGGCACAATGCAGGTATATTCGCTTGCCAGAAAATACATTGAATATCCCGAGAAACTGTAGCATATCTGGGTATACGATGACTCATCTGTAAAGGGTATGCTGCATATAGAAAAAGATGAGATTGTGGAACTCTATGCAGATGACTTCTTTTAGGGTCAGGGAATCGGAACTGCCTTGATCGAATATGCGGTGAAGGAGCATGGCTGAACATATCTCTTGGTTCTGGAAAGAAATGGTAAGGCTATTCACTTCTACAGCAGACATGGTTCTCAGCCTGCTGATGAGAGAAGGATTGAAAAACGAACAGAGGAATATAGTATGAAATTGAAACGAATGGGCAGCATCAACTGCAAAACCAGTTCAAATCAGATGTCAGATTTTGAATTTTTCAGATTGACGGACAGGCCGGAATGGAAAGAGAGAGCTGCACTTTGGTTTCATGATCGATGGGGTGTGCCGCTGAATGCATATTTGGAAAGCATGAATGCCTGTATTGCAGGAGATCCCATTCAGCAGTGGTATCTATGTGTGGATCAGGATCAGATTGTTTCGGGACTTGGCGAAATTGAGAATGATTTCTATAATCGCAAGGATCTGACACCTAACATCTGTGCGGTCTATACAAATAAGGAATACCGATGTCAGGGTCTGGCCGGTAAGCTGCTTCAGTATGCAGTGGAAGATAATCGACAGAGGGGAATATCACCTCTGTATCTGATAACGGATCATATCGGATTTTATGAAAAGTATGGCTGGGAGTTTCTCTGCATGGTACAGGAGGATGGAGAATCAGAGATGACTCGTATGTATATTCACCGGTAGAGATTGAAAGGGAGATATGGCAACTTCAAAAGAGTATTTGAATTTCATTTCTGAGCAGTTTTCAGAACTGGATGAAGTATCGTTCAGACCGATGATGGGTGAATATTTGATGTACTTCCGGGGCAGACTGGCAGGAGGTATCTATGATGATACACTGCTGGTTAAGACTGTTGATTCAGCAGTGGAATATATGCCTGATGCCCTGAGCGTGATACCGTATCCGGGTGCTAAAGCAATGCTTGCGGTTGATAATGTGGACAGCAGAGAATATCTGATGGGACTGATTCAGACGATGTATGAAGATCTTCCGGAATCGAAATCCAAGAGAAATAGATGAGACAGGTCGGCTGTTAAGAGGGTATTCATAATATGAACGCTGGTACAACTGCGTGTATTGCAATGGGCAGCAGTTTTATGATTCTGGCGATTGTGTTTGCGGCAATGAAGGAGAAAGCAGCGATCCTGATCAGTGGTTTTAACATGATGTCAAAACAGGAACGAGAACAGTATGACCAGGCAGAGATGAGCCGGGATATGAAAAATTCGCTTCTGATCTGGACGCTCATATATGCAGCTGGAGCAGTATTCAGCAGTCTGATATCTTCAAAGATAGCTGTGCTGGCATTCGTGATCTGGCTGATACTGTTCTTCAGAGATGTTCACCTGGATAATAAAAAGGCCTTTGACAGATACCGAAAGCAGAAGGATAACAAATTATAAATCTGAAGAATCAGATCCTGATTGAAAAGATCAGGACAGGTTGCTAGGTGTTTTATCGGAAGGTGCCTGGACTTCGTGTGATCATGCATTTTAACGCAAATATGACAGTGGCTGGCGGACTGGCTCTGCAGACAGCAGATACGTTCAGTGATTTCATTGAACATAAGACTATTGCGCATGGTGGAAATGATGCAGAAGTATATTTTGAAGAAAATGAGTTTGATAAGTCTGCGGCTTTTCTTGAGAAAATGAAATCAATTATGCCTGACCGGTCAAAGAACACTCCTCAGGCCAGCGGGAAGTACGTTTCAATGATCCTGACATGCATATAATTGTGGCCGGCGAGAATATAATAATGTTCTGCCGGCGTTTTCCGGACAGCGGAATGATCGCTGAAAAGACTGCACAGCGCATGGATGTTCTGATAAAATTTATGAAAGCGTGCAAAAAAATACTGAAATGCTTCGGAAACATTCGCCTGATTCAATTGCAAAGGATGATGGAAAACAAAGTAAAGATGATAATCAAAACCAGTAAACTGAATAAGCTGCAGATTGAGCAAATAGTCGCACTTGAAAATCGCGCATTTGAGAAAGATGGACTGGATAATCATTCATATCTGTCCAATAACCTGAATCTGCACCAGGATATGCCATGTTTCTTCCTCGGCTATGAGGGAGATAAGCTGGCAGCATTTCTGACGCTGTTTGCCCCGGACAAAGGGCAGGCAGAGATTCTTGCGGCAACAGATCCGCAGTATCAGCGAAGAGGATGGTTTAGTCAGCTTTACACTGAAGCGCTTGATGTGATAAAGGCATTCGATATAGATTATGTTCTGTTTGCCGTTGAACAGAAAAGCTGTTCAGGCAATGCGGTGATCAGCCGTTTTGAGCACATTTGTTTAGATCGCACTGAGTATCGCATGGAACTGCAGAAAGGTACAGGAAACATCGAACAGATTGCACTTCAGGGAATGAGTGAAAGAGTAACACAGGAAAACAAGGATCTGTTTGGAGATATATCGGCAAGTATAAGCGAACAGCGTGAGGATGAAGCCTATCTGGATCTGATTGCTTCTTCTGAAAAAAGAAGAGGATACCTGTATCTCTGGGAAGGAAAATATGTCGGTACATATGTGATTGGTACGGAAGAGAATGGTACATTTATATATGGAGTGGGTATTCGAAAAGAATATCAGGGAAAGGGAATATCCAGGTACATGATGAAACAGGCAGTCATGTGTGCATTTAATGAAACAAACAGGGTGTTTCTGGAAGTTGATTCACATAATCCAGCAGCGCTGAATCTCTACAGACACTGTGGCTTCCAGACAATATTCCAGGTTGATTATGATCGGATTGAAGT
>SABF01000494.1 GCA_009929095.1 Erysipelotrichia bacterium | reverse complement strand
TTGAAGAAGCAAAAGAAAAGGCTAAAGAAGTTTGGTCATCCAAAGAACGGAAATATCACAAAGATCAGACCCTCAAACTCGGTTCCGATCAGCTCAGAGACGAATATTTACCTGATCTCTACAGGAAAGTTTGTAAAGCGTAATGGCGGGATCTCTTTCAGTGATACGTTTATCAACGAACTCTATGATGCATATCCAGAGCAGTCCATCGAGGATGGCATCCGCAATGCCGGAATCGATCCGAGTGTTGTCGGCTATCAGAGAATCTTTTTACTGAAGCGACGATTTGATGGAACAGTACAAGTCCCTGTCGCAACTTATTACAATGCAGAACAGATTGATCGTTATCGCAGCCATCCTTATGTGAGACGAATCACCGCCAAGCAGCTGACTCTGACATCTGCTTTCTATAATGAAGCCTCTGTTCTATCCAGCATGCATATCAACGACATCCTGCGAATCTATGAAATAGAACCGGATGACTTAAGTGTCGGTAAAAGAAATAATCTGCGGTATAGACTTACTCATTGTGAACGAACAAAGACAGATTCAGTCCCGTTCACTGAGCAGACCCTTCGCATACAGATCAATCGCATGAAGGCACTGGAGAACCTTCTGAATGAGCAATTGAAGCAGATTGGTGTAAGTAATGCAGCAGATAAGAAACATCTGTGCAAGTGGATACAGCACTGGCCAAAAGATCCAACTAAGCAATACAGCCTGCAGAATGTTCTGAAGCTCGTTGGAATGTCACGCACAACGTATTATGCAATACTCAGAAATAAACAATATGGCAAGGCTGCTGCAGATAAAGATAAACAGGATAAGAAGGATATCAAAGTCATCAGGAAGGTCATTGACCACGGAGGCTTTGGAAAAGGCTCTCGCCAGATCTATATGGATATGCCGGACATTACAGGTAAGCACTTTGGTCTCAAGAAGATCAGAAGACTGATGAAGAAGTATGGCATTGTAACAGAGATACGCAAGGCCAGTACATCAAGACAGGCCAATCAAAAGTTGCTCAAGAAAAATACAAAGCCAAAT
>SABF01000115.1 GCA_009929095.1 Erysipelotrichia bacterium | reverse complement strand
AGTGAGAAGGCACTGATTGCCTCAGGTCAGAGTGTATTCCCGCATCTCTTTGGTACGGATGCATCCGGACGTGATTACTTCATCCGCTGCGTGTACGGAACCAGAATCTCACTGATGGTTGGTTTCTTCGCATCTCTGATCGTTCTGATCATCGGCATGCTGGTTGGATCCATTGCCGGATACTGCGGCGGCAAAGTCGATATGGTTCTCATGCGTATTGTAGATGTTATCTACTCTCTGCCTGATACCCTGATGATTATTCTGCTTGCTTCGGTGCTGAAACTGACACTGGGCTCGGCAATTGAGGGAACTGTTTTTGCCAAACTGGGATCAAATATGATGTCGCTGTTTATCGTCTTCGGCGGTCTGTACTGGGTCAGCATGGCCAGATTGATCCGCGGCCAGATCCTGTCACTGAAAGAACAGGAGTATGTACTTGCAGCACAGGCCAGCGGTGCCAAAGCATCCTGGATCATCCGCAAGCATATGATTCCGAACTGCATCTCCGTCATCATTATTTCTACAGCACTTCAAATTCCGTCCGCAATCTTTACCGAGAGCTATCTATCCTTCCTTGGACTTGGTGTCAATGCACCAATGCCTTCGCTTGGTTCACTGGCTTCCGATGCGCTGAACGGTATCAGTTCTTACACATATCGTCTTGTTATTCCGGCTGTCATTATCTCACTGATAGTCCTTGGTCTGAATTTGTTCGGGGATGGACTGCGTGATGCATTTGACCCGAAACTGAATGCCTAGTGAAAGGAAGGTAAAGCAATGAGTTTACTTGAAGTAAAAGATCTGCAAACCTCCTTCTTCACAGATGCGGGCGAGGTTAAGGCAGTCAATGGAGTTTCGTTCAATCTGGATCGCGGCAAGGTACTCGGCATCGTTGGTGAATCCGGATCCGGCAAATCAGTTACTGCATATTCCATTATGCAGATTCTGGCAGATACCGGAAAGATCGTAGGCGGCTCCATCAAGTTTGATGGTCAGGAACTGGTCAATGCCGGTGAAAAGGTCATGAAGACCATCCGCGGTGACAGAATTTCAATTATCTTCCAGGATCCAATGACATCTCTGAATCCGACTTATACGATTGCTCATCAGCTGATTGAAGCAATTGTTCTGCACACCAGCCGAGATAAAAAGCAGGCATGGGGCAGAGCACTTGAAATGCTGAAGCTGGTCGGCGTTAATGATCCGGAAAAGCGTATGAATCAGTATCCGTTCGAATTCTCAGGCGGCATGCGCCAGAGAGTTATGATTGCCATGGCTTTGGCATGCGAACCGGATATTCTGATCGCAGATGAACCAACAACTGCTCTGGATGTTACCATTCAGGCTCAGATTCTGGAACTCATGAAATCTCTTCAGAATGAACTGGGGATGGCGATTATTCTGATTACACATGATCTTGGCGTTGTAGCTCAGATGTGCGATGAGACGATTGTCATGTATGCAGGTCAGATCTGTGAACAGGGAACTGCCGATGAGATCTTCTACAACCCGAGGCATGAATATACCAAAGGTCTGCTGAGATCTATTCCGACCATATCATCTTCTGGACAGAAACTGCATCCGATCTCAGGAACTCCGATTGATCTTCTGGCAATGCCAAAGGGCTGCCCATTTGCTCCGCGCTGTGACAATGCAATGAAAATATGCATTCATAAGCATGCGGATCGGCTGCCCATTAACAAGGATCATATGGCTTCCTGCTGGATCAATGTAAGGGATGGCATCACTGACGGATCCGTTAAGATAGAAGAACCGGAAGGAGGTACCGATCATGAGTGAGAATTCCAATGAAAGGCCTCTTGTAGAAATAAAGAATCTGAAAGAATACTTCGATATCAATGTTGGCTTTTTCAAGTCAAAACCGCTGAAAGCAGTAGATGATGTTTCCTTTAGTATTAAAAAAGGTGAGACACTTGGTCTGGTTGGCGAGTCTGGCTGCGGAAAGACTACGGTAGGCCGTACGATCCTTCAGCTGTATAAGCCGACTTCCGGAGAAATATGGTATGATGGGAAACAAGTCAAAACCAACGAAGACCTGCAGGAATTCCGCAAGAAGGCCACGATGGTCTTCCAGGATCCATATTCTTCCCTGAATCCACGTATGACGGTTGCCGATATCATCGGTGAGCCTCTGGATGTGCATCATCTGTATAAATCTGCTGATGAACGCCGGGCCAGAATTCTTGAATTAATGGGATATGTCGGTCTTAACTCCGAACACGCATCCCGCTATGCTCATGAATTCTCAGGCGGTCAGAGACAGCGTATCGGCATTGCCCGAGCACTGGCAGTCAATCCGCAGTTTATTGTCTGTGATGAGCCGGTATCTGCCCTGGATGTATCTATCCAGGCACAGGTCATCAACATGTTTGACGAACTGCAGGACAGCCTGGGCCTCACGTATCTCTTTATTGCTCATGATCTTCTGGTTGTACGCCATATCAGTGACCGCATTGCTGTCATGTATCTTGGACACATGGTAGAGCTTGCAGAGGCTGAGGAAATCTATAATCATTCACTGCACCCATATTCACAGTCACTGCTCTCGGCAGTACCGCTTCCCGATCCTAAGGTGGCAAGAGCCAACAAGCGCATCGTGCTGAACGGAGATATTCCTTCTCCTCTCGATGCACCGAGCGGCTGTCCGTTCAGAACCAGATGTCAGTATGCCACTGAAAAGTGCGCTGGCAGAATGCCGGATCTGAAAGAAATCCGCAAAGGACATTTCGTTGCCTGCCATCGCGTGGCAGAAATCAATTCGCTGACTGCAGAAGAGACAAAGGCTGCAGAACAGCCGACAGAATAGGCAGCATGATTGGTCAAAACAGATTCAGATGATCTGGTGCAGATCAGAAGAAACTGTTGAGATAGAAATGCATTATACAGGAGGAAAGTTATGAAAAAGGTTTTAGCTGTATTGATGGCAGCATCAATGGCTACAGGCCTGGCAGCATGCGGTTCATCCAGCACAGCAGCTTCTGCTTCGACAGCAGCTGGGGCAACCAATGCTACAGGAACATCCATTAATGTTTCCATTGCGTCCGAACCAGGCACAATTGATCCAGCATTAAACTCCGCCGTAGACGGCGCTACCTATCTGGTACACCTGTTCTCCGGAATTGCCAAGTATGAACAGGATTCAACCGGCACTCTGCAGATCGTACCTGATGCTGCAACTGAACTGCCGGAAGGCGTTGTCAATGAAGACGGCACTGTTACATACACCTATACAATCCGTGATGGAATGAAGTGGTCTGACGGTACTGCTATGACTGCCAATGACTTCGTATATTCATGGAACCGCGCAGCAGATCCGAAAACCGGTTCTGACTATGGCTACATGTTTGAAGTAGTTGACGGCTATGCAGCTATGAACGAAGTTGATGATGCCGGCAATCAGAAGAATCCTGACGCCAAGCTAAACGTCTCTGCACCGGACGATAAGACTCTGGTTGTCACTCTGACAAACGAAGTTGCTTATTGGAATCAGCTTCTTGCTTTCCCTACATACTTCCCGGTAAAGGAAGATGTTGTCGCCAACGATACTTGGGCTACAGATCCTTCCACCTATGTCAGCAATGGCGCTTACAAGCTGACAGGCTGGGATCACAACTCTCTGATTACTCTGACAAAGAACGAAGACTGGTATGATGCTGACAAGGTCACCATGGATACCATCAACTTCTATCTGTCTGACAATGCTGATAACATGCTGTCCAACTTCAAGAATGGTGACTGGCAGATGATCGACGATGTTCCGACTCAGGAAATCGACGCTCTGAAGACAGAATATCCTGATGAATTCACGATTGCCGGTCAGCTCGGTACTTACTATGTTATCTGGAACGTTAACCAGAACATTCTCCCGGCTACTTCAACTCTGACAGGCGAAGAAGCTGAAAAGGCACAGGAAGAAGTACGCAACGCAGTTTCCCTGCTCTTTGACCGCAATTACATCGTTACCAATATTGGCAAAGCCGGACAGCAGCCTGCTTCCAGCTTCGTCGCTATGGGTCTTACAGATGCTGACGGAAGCACAGAATTCTACAAGAATGCCAACAAGGAAGCTGGCAACAGCTATCCTGGATACTTCGATGTATCTGCTGATGCAACTGAATCCAACTTCGAATCTGCTGTTGAGACTCTGAAGAAGTACTATACCTATGATGAGACAGCCGGTAAGTTCACTGACTTCCCGACCATGACTTATCTTTATAACACTTCTGAAGGCCACAAGGCGATCGGCGAATATCTGCAGTCTGCTATGGCTAACGTAGGAATCACAATGAACCTCGATAACCAGGAATGGGCTACATTCCTTGAGACCCGTAAGTCCGGAAACTTCTCCATTGCCCGTAACGGCTGGCTTGCTGACTATAACGATCCTATTTCCTTCCTCGACATGTGGACAACTGTATCTGGCAATAATGATGCACAGCTCGGCAAGAGCGCAGATGCAACTCTGAAGTGCTACAGCATCGACCTGACAGATCTTGGCTATGAGACCAAGGTTACAGATGGAACATGGGCTGAAACTTATGATGTTGTCATTGATGACATCAAGAAGTGCACAGACACTGATACACGCTATGCTCTGATGCACAAGGCAGAAGATCTGCTCATGAGCACAGGCACAATCTGCCCGCTGTACTACTACACTGACATTTACATGCTGTCTTCCAAGGTCAAGGGATTCTTCTCTTCTCCGCTGGGATACAAGTTCTTCATGTATAGCACAGTTGAAGCATAATTAATCTGTCTTAAACGAAAGCACAGTCTCTGAAACGGGACTGTGCTTTTTACGTGTTTGATTAGAAAACCGGGTCAGTGCAGTGAATGCATACTTAGTGCATTCTGCTTCACTGATCCGGCTGTTCAGTACAGGAATGAGAGGATTGTGGCTAAGATGGTGACAGCAGCACCGCCATAGAGGCATGGATTTGTCTTGTCCTTGCGTTTGTCGATGAGATCATGACGGTAAGCAGTGTAGGGACCGTCTTTTTTCTGACGCCAGACGAAGTAGGCGAAGTCGCCTTCCTTCCAGAACCACTTGGCTATCCCGATGAATAGCGTCAGCATTCCGGAAACGGTAATTCCATTCAGGAAATGGAGATAGAAATTGCTGTTGAGGAAACCGGTGATTACCCCGATTCCAAGATCAATCGCAATTACAATGAAGATCCACTGATCGCTCAGAGTTTTTCGAAGTTTTTCTTTCATGGATAATATAATACTGCAAAAGCATCGGGAATGTCAGGTTTATATATCCTGACTGATTGCTGAAAGACTAAGATTGAAATAGGATTCTGGCAGGCATGTTAACGCTTAGATTGTGAGAAAGCAAACAAGTTTGCTAATTGTAAAGAACGTACTATAATTCACTAGTCTATATAAGAAACGGGGCAGGGTATGGAGATTGAGGCAATTCAGGAACTGATCCAGATGGATGAGGACACCCGAAAAAAAGTGGATGACATCCACGCAAGAAAATTCCAAATTAAGCAGAATACTGATCAGGAAAAGAAAGAACTGAATGATCAGGCCTGGAA
>SABF01000493.1 GCA_009929095.1 Erysipelotrichia bacterium | reverse complement strand
GCGTTGATATCGGCGCGTATAACACCTGTGTGCATGGCTGCCAGTATTGCTATGCAACCTACAATCATCAGCAGGCGGTCAGAAATTATAAACAGCATGATCCGGCCAGCCCATTCTTGCAGAGCTGAATTCAGAAGAATACCTGACACGCGATGCCCCGCTGTTTGCATTGATACATAATTTCCTGACCCGCAAATTCAAAGTATTCATCAGAGCGTTTATCTTCCAGATGGTACTTTTTGTAAATGAAATCCGCATAATTGTAATTCATGCGATCAACATAGATGTAATCCACGATCCCTTCGAGCTTTTCTACCAAATATTCTGCGCCTGGAAGGATAGGGGCAATCATTGCATAAGTTCTGATACCGGACTGATGCAACTCGGATAGCGCGTTTAAGCGATCCATTATTGAAGGTGCATGTGGTTCAAACAGTTTCCTGATCTCATCGTCCGCAGTTGTGACGGAAAACCCGACTTCGAAGTGTTTTGCCTGTTTAATAATATCGATATCGCGGAGCACCAGCGGCGAACGCGTCTGAATGACAACGGGCCAATCATTCTGAGCCAATATCTGTAAACATTTTCTGGTTAACTCATATTTTGCTTCCAGCGGTTGATAGGGGTCGCATACTCCGCTGATCCATACCTGGGCTTTCTTTTTTCTGATGATTTCCTTTTGTAATAGCTCGGGAGCATTAACTTTTACATCAACAAATTCGCCCCAGGGTTCTTTATGTCCGGTAAACCGTTTCATATATCGCGCGTAACAATATGAGCAACCATGCTGGCATCCCACATAAGGATTAATCACATAGTCATACACTTTAGATGCAGAAAGAATCGACTTTGATTGAATCTCGTTTACGTTCATACATTATTTACCCTCAGGAAAAAGTATATGAAGGCTGTGATCTCATGACTCAGGGCTGACTCAGTAGCAGATAGCCGGCAAGGCCTATCCCGAGTATTCCAAGCAGAAACGATAAAAAGACGACAAACGATTTGGAATACCTGGGGGGCAGATCGGCCTGAGGTAACAGAGAGAT
>SABF01000114.1 GCA_009929095.1 Erysipelotrichia bacterium | reverse complement strand
GCTGAGTTTTGTGCAGCTCGGCATGCTGAAAATGTTGAAGAAGGCGGCTGCTAAGAAGGAAAATCCCACGCAGGCAGATCGTTACATGGCAGAGGTTCTGGGAACATCATTTGACTGCAGCGACCATTCTCAAATTCAGCCGCTGGTGGATGCCGCGATGGGACGGTAACAGAAAGAAGGCAGAATCGTATGGGAAAGAAACTGTTGAAAATTATGGGCGTTTTTCTGATGGTGGTGTGTTTACTGGTGGTCGGAATCATGGTTGCCATGGGGAGAAAGGTTGCTGCAGCAGAGGCAAATCAGGTGAATGTCCCCATTGATTTGCAGCAAGTGGTGGACGGCAGCTATAGCGGATCTAGCGATGGCGGTATGGTACAGGTAGAGGTACAGGTGACGGTGAAAGACCACCAGATCACATCCATCGACTTGCTGCGCCATGACTGCGGGACAGGGAAACCTGCCGAAGCTATCCTTGACACGATGGTTGCAGAAAACACGGACGACGTGGATGCAGTCAGCGGGGCAACGCTGTCCAGCAAGACCATCCGAAACGCCGTCAATGTTGCTTTGCAGCAAGGACTGGCAGACTGAGATACGTAGACAACGCAAATCCATTCGGTCCATAATCTCAAGGTTTGGGTGATGCATAATTTTGCGATTTCAATTCTTTCGGTTGAGATGCGCCGCCAATAAAAAACATCTTTTTCCGTCTGCCTGTAAGATTATGAGCATAATCCTCACCTCGACCAATCCCGGTTTGTCGGGGTTCCCTCGACAGAACATTGCTTACGATGAACGATTACCTCTGCGTTAAAGAAGACTACCTCCTACATTCTCCTTTTCCAGATAGGATCGTTCAGCAACCCATACGCCCCACACCAAGCCGCAGCGTTTTCACAACGCTTGCGGCTTTTCTCATGCGATTCTAAGCGCATAGTGCAGCCCACATACCCCGAACCCCGTCCATCTCCCCAAATCCCGCTTTGCGCTGCGGCGCAAGAGATGCGCCCGCAGTTTGACGCATTATCCGCGCGAAAGGAATGCACATGCCCAGGAAGAAATACAACACACTGCACCCAAAGCACGTTGTCAAAACCGGATTGACCAAAAGCCAATATGCCGTTTTCACAAAGGCAGCAGCACTCTGCAACATGAGCCAAGCAGAGTACATCCGGCAGGTGATTACAGGACAGTTCATCAGACCTACCGTCCGAATCCATCACGTTGACGATGAACTGCTGAAAAACGTGAGCAAGCTCAACGCCGAATACGGAAGGATTGGCAGCAGCCTCAATCAGATTGCAAAACGTCTGAACGAGTTTGGTCAGCCCTACAACGGCATGATGCAGGAATTACAGGCAGCTTCCTCTGAACTGTCCGAGCTGAAATACGAAGTGCAACAAAAGATAGGTGATGCCATTGGCAACGTTCAAACATATCAGCTCAAAAAACAATAACTATGGTGCTGCCGAGCGTTACCTTCTTTTTCAGCACGATGAGTTTTCTATGAAGCCATCTGCCGAAGCGTTGGACGATGCAAGAAACGCTGCTCAGGATGATGCTTACAAACTGAACCGGCACCGCAAAAGTCTTGATACTGCACTGGCTGAAAAGAAACCTTGCAGCATGTCATCAACTTCCGTGATACTTGCACCACGATTGATGCGTATCGGGCTTTGAAGCCACGCAAACAGCCAGCTTTCTATGAGGAACATCGCATCAGCTTTGCCAAGTATGACGCAGCGAAAGCCTATTTTGATGCACACAGCATGGCAAAAAAGCTCCCTTCCGTGAAAAAACTTCAAACAGAAATCGACAGTCTTGTCAGCGAACGGAACGATGTGATTACCGCCTATTGTGAAAAGCATCAGCGTGCGAAAGAACTGGACACGCTTTACAGCAGTATTCAAAGGATTCAGAAAACTTCTATGCACAGCTTGCACAGCGTTTGGAACTGCGCAGCTGTGGAGATTCAGACGTTCTCTGCAAGGAAAGGGCGAAGCTTGAAGCCAGCAATGCAGAGATTGACCGTCTGTTCATGAGTCTGTACGAGGATAAATCCAAGGGGATTTTGACCGAGCAGCGTTTTGTGTCCATGACGGTACAGCTTGAAAACGAACAGGCACAGAACAAAGCACGTATCCGAGAAATTCTTGGTGAAATCAGCAGCGCAGACAGACAAAGCAAGGACATTCGCTTATTCATGGAGCAGATCAAGCAGTACGCCACCATTTAAACGCTGGATGAAACGATTGTCCATCGACTGATCGACCGAATCACCATTGGCGCAGCGCACATGGAGGACGGTGAAAAAGTGCAGCGTGTGAAGATCGCTTACAACTTTGTTGGGACATTGAAGGATAAAGCGGTTTGCCTGATGTCCATTCTGATACCAAACCCACTCCACAATGCTATCCAAAGTGATAGCAACAAAAGCCTTGCTTGCTACTCGCTCAAAAGCGGTAGCAGACAGGGCTTTTTTGATACCAAATATGTCTGGAAAGGCAGTAAAATCCGCTGTTTTGCCACCACACCGTCAAAACTTTCCGAACTCTTCACTTGAAAATGTTGCAAGGAGCCGCATTACATGAATGAGTTAAAAAGAGAATGAAACCTACGAGGACCGCGGAGATAAGCTGAATGTGATTCATGTAGAAGATTCGGAAGGCGAAGAGGATGAACTAACATCCGCTGCCGCAGCTGGTCTTCTGATTACCATTGCTGCAGCCGGAGCTGTCATGTTTGGCTATGGTCTCTTTAAGCATTTTTGTAAAAAAGACTGAGCAATCACTCAGTCGTTTCGTTCCAGCCATTCACTCAGAATTTGGCAGTATGACTGATTCTGATCATAGAAGCACATATGCCGGGCATTTTGAATCAGATGCCATTCAGCATTTGGAATGGCATCATACATAGTTTTGGCAACCAGGGGTGTACATAAGTCATCCGTTCCGCTGATAATGAGAGAAGGTACTTTCAGTTTTCCTAGACTCTCTGTTTCTTCGTAATTCTTCAGAGTACCAGTTGGTGAGTACTCGTTTGGCCCCCAGCCGTACAGATAGGATTCTCTGCCGGTTCTTTTTGGTCTTCGAATACAGTCAGGATCGTTTGAAGTGGGTGTTCCCATGCAGTGCAGCTCCATATAGTGAGCATTGGCTGCGATATATGCCTGATCTTCATAATTGCCCGTTTTTTCAGCCTGATAGATCGCATTTTGCTCTGATACGGGAAGCTGTCTGATCATGCGGTGCTGTTCCTGTTTCCAGAGTGATGCTGATGACAGGCTGCTTGACAGAATAACGGAACGTATACCTTCAGGCTGGCGGTGATTCAGATAAAGAATTGTCAGCATACCACCCCAGGACTGTCCAAGTATATGCAGTTCATCTAGATGCAGATAGCTGCGAAGTGTGGAAAGTTCATCCAGCCATGTATCAGCAGTCCAGTATTCCGGATGATGATCAAGATAAGAATTGCCGCAGCCGATCTGGTCATATGAGACGATCATACGACCGCTGTCCGCAAGAGAATCAAGCATCTCGAAATAATTATGGGTAGAACCAGGACCGCCATGCAATAGAAGCAAAGGTTTTCTGTTATCTGATGATTTTCCTGTTATCCGATACCAGGTGTTGCCGCACAGAAATGGCATAGTTCCTTCAGTCATATTTGCTGGATCCTTTCCGACGGGTAAAGTCATGCTTTTTCTGCCCGCTGATTTTTGTACAGGAAGATCCTGTCAGTGTTTCCATTTCACGGATATATCCTGATTCCTTTGGAGTCAGAAATAAAACTGCCTGTCCTGTGCTGCCGGCTCTTCCGGTTCTGCCGGTACGGTGAAGAAACTCTTCTGGGAAACTTGGACAGTCATAGCTGATAACAAGATCCATCTTATTGATATCCAGTCCGCGGGATGCGACGTCAGTCGCGATCAGAATCGGATATTCGTTATTTCTGAACCGTTTCATCAGTGTTCTTCTGATTTTTGGATCCATTTCACTGTGAATTGTCTCGCAGGGTAAAGATCTGGCTTTGAGAAGCTCTGCAAGATAGTCACAGGTTCGGATCGTATTGCAGAATACAAGTGTCTGACAGTTCTGCTTCAGAAGCTGAAATAGTAGATCTGGTTTTTCCTTTTCATCGAGGACTGCATAGTAATAGCTGATTTTCTGTGGGATGACGGAGTCTGTTTCAATATGACATTCGAACGGATTGAGCAGCAGATCCTTCGATGCTGCAGTTACTTGTTCATTGTATGTTGCTGAAAACAGCATAGTCTCGTGTTCTGGCAGCGTATTGACTATCTTTGTAACATCCTCATAAAATCCCATGGTCATCATGACATCTGCTTCATCCAATACTAGAAAATGGCAGTCAGAAGATTTGAAAGTATGACGCCGGATATGATCCAGCAGTCTGGATGGTGTGGCAATGACGATATCAGCACCTTTTGAGAATGATCTGACCTGGGCGTTCATATCAATGCCGCCGGTAAGCACAGCGCATCGAATTCCTTCTCGGTATTTCAATAAAAGTCTTGCAGTATCTGCAATCTGCATTGCAAGTTCTCTTGTTGGAACCATAATTAAAGCCTGCGGATGATGTCTAGTCTGTTTCTGAACTTCCAGCTGTTCCAGAATTGGAATTAAGTAGGCCGCGGTTTTTCCGGATCCGGTTGGAGCCTGTGCGAATATATCCTCATGATTCATGGCGTGCGGAATCGTTTTCTGCTGAACATCAGTCAGTTTTGAGAATCCGGCTTCAGAAAGAGAGCGCTGAAGATATGAAGCCAGATCAGTAATTTTCAGATTACTCATAGTTCTCCTTATTTAGGAATCATTACTATCTTACAGTCACAGCAGGTAAATAATACGAAATTCTGCAGAATCATGATAAAATCTTTCCGCTAATGGAGGATTCAGATATGAGCGAAAAGTTTATTTATCACACGAAGGGAACCTGTTCTACCGAAATGATTTTTATAATGGATGAAAACAAAATTGAGAATCTGGAAGTTGTCAGTGGATGCAATGGCAATCTGAAGGGGATAGCTTCACTGATTAAGGGACATACCGCAGAAGAAATCATTCCTCTTCTGCAGGGCATCCGATGCGGATCCAAGATGACATCCTGTCCGGATCAGATCGCAGCCGCACTGTCTCAGTATCTATCCGAAAGAAAATAGTTTCAAATTCAGAAGAGCGACAGACAATTCTTTCTGCTTTTGTATTTGAACGGCTTTAACTGTAAACTTATTGTATTGCAGCTGTGCTGCAATGAATTTGGAGGATTCCTGATGGAATGGATTCTAATGGGCATTCTGATCTTTGCAGATCAGATTTCAAAATACATGGTACAGATCAGCCAGCCTATGGAAATAGAAGTGGTTCCGCATTTCTTCTATATTACCTATGTCCGGAATGATGGTGCAGCCTGGAATATGCTGGCAGGAAAGCAGGTATTTCTATCGCTGATTGCAGCAGTCGCAATTGGTGCGATGCTGTATTATCTGATAAAAGGAATGCAGGCAGATTCAGCAAAGATGAACAGGATTGCTCTGGCTTGCATGATTGCCGGTGCTGCCGGCAATCTGATAGATCGGCTGCTTCTGAACTATGTACGGGAC